>NZ_JBSVXG010000278.1:0-6559 GCF_054070595.1 Pseudomonas sp. SDO55104_S430
GATCACCGCGACCTGTAGGAGCGAGGCTTGCCCGCGAAGCTCTTCAATCAATCACCCAACGCATCCTTCAGAAACCCCGGCGCGATATATCGCTGATAGTGCGCCTCGGACAGCAGAAAAAACTCCCGATCGATCGCATCGCGCAATTCCGGCAGGTTCCACTCGCGAAATTCCGGCAGCAACACCATCCCGTAGGCTTCCAGATTGTTGATCACCCTCGCCCCCCGCGCGATCAACTGATACGCCCAGCAATACGCCGATTGGTGGGGCACGAAGCGGATCTTGCGCTGCTCCAGCTGAGTCCTGAGCAGCCCCGTATCGAAAATCTCGACCTTGGCCGCCATCACCTGGGACAGCAATTGCTCCAGGCGCAGCCACACCGCGCGCTTTTCGTCCTCGTTGTAACCGTTCCAGTGAATCACTTCATGGTGGAAACGCTTGCAGCCACGGCACACCAGATCACCGTAAACAGTGGAGCAAAGGCCGACGCAGGGAGTCTTGATGGTCTGATTGGGCATAGGGAGGCAGAAGGCCAAAAAGTGAAACAGGGCAGCATGTTAGCCCTTTGCCCGCCATTGATCACCCCTCAAAGTTCAGGGCCTTGGGCAATCGCGTCTTGCGGCACGCTCCACCAAAGTCCAATAAACCGCGACTTACCTTTAATTTTTTTTTGCCGTAGAATCAGCCAGCCTTTTTAGGCGCCAATGTCCGTTAGAAGCTGTTTTCAAAGCGTCACGAGCACAGTCGTTCCTTCAGAGCGGTGTTGGCGAGGGGTTTTTCCAGCGGGGAAAAGCCCAACGCCAACCCTCATCAGCTCCCGTTCTGCAGGCGTAAAACTTTGAAAGCAGCTTCTGTAAGGAATTGTCGGTAATTCTGGCTAAGTGGCTCACAACGCCATGCAGCGCATGAGTACGGCAATTTCGGGATGAGCGTCCCGGACACCCATTTGGGACCACTGATGAGGGTAATAACTGTGCTTGAAGCCTACCGCAAACATATCGAAGAGCGTGCAGCACTGGGTATCGTTCCCCAGCCGCTTAACGCCGAACAAACTGCAGGCCTGGTCGAGCTGCTGAAAAATCCCCCGGCTGGCGAAGAAGCTTTCCTCGTTGACCTGGTTACCAACCGTATTCCGCCAGGCGTGGACGAAGCTGCCTACGTCAAGGCCGGTTTCCTGTCCGCCATCGCCAAAGGCGAAGCCAACTCCCCCCTGATCGACAAGAAGCGCGCTGTTGAACTGCTCGGCACCATGCAGGGCGGCTACAACATCGTGACTCTGGTAGGCCTGCTGGACGACGCCGAACTGGCACCAGTAGCCGCCGAAGAACTCAAGCACACCCTGCTGATGTTCGATGCTTTCCACGACGTGGCTGAAAAAGCCAAGAACGGCAACGTTCACGCCAAGGCCGTGCTGCAATCCTGGGCTGACGGCGAGTGGTTCGTGAAGCGTCCAACCCTGGCCGACAAGATCAGCCTGCGCGTATTCAAGGTCACCGGCGAAACCAACACCGACGACCTGTCCCCTGCTCCGGACGCCTGGTCCCGCCCTGACATCCCGCTGCACGCCCTGGCCATGCTGAAAATGGCTCGCGACGGCATCGTGCCTGACGCACAAGGCGTCACCGGTCCGATGAAGCAGATCGAAGAAATGCGTAACGGCGGTTTCCCTGTTGCCTACGTGGGCGACGTGGTCGGCACCGGTTCTTCGCGTAAATCGGCCACCAACTCGGTTCTGTGGTTCTTCGGCGACGACGTTCCTTACGTCCCGAACAAGCGCGCCGGCGGTTTCTGCTTCGGCAGCAAGATCGCTCCGATCTTCTACAACACCATGGAAGATGCTGGCGCACTGCCAATCGAATTCGACGTTTCCAACATGCACATGGGCGACGTGATCGACCTGTACCCGCATGCTGGCAAAGTCTGCAAGCACGGCACCGACGAAGTTCTGACCACCTTCGAAATGAAGACTCCGGTCCTGCTGGACGAAGTCCGCGCCGGCGGCCGTATCCCGCTGATCATCGGCCGTGGCCTGACCGAGAAGGCTCGCGCCGAGCTGGGTCTGGCACCTTCGACCCTGTTCAAGAAGCCTGAAGCCCCTGCTGAAAGCACCAAGGGTTTCACCCTGGCGCAGAAAATGGTTGGCAAGGCTTGCGGCGTGACCGGCGTTCGCCCGGGCACCTACTGCGAACCGAAGATGACCACCGTGGGCTCCCAGGACACCACCGGTCCAATGACCCGTGACGAACTGAAAGACCTGGCGTGCCTGGGCTTCTCGACCGATCTGGTGATGCAGTCCTTCTGCCACACCGCGGCTTATCCAAAGCCGATCGACGTGACCACCCACCACACCCTGCCTGACTTCATCATGACCCGCGGCGGCGTTTCCCTGCGTCCGGGCGACGGTATCATCCACTCGTGGCTGAACCGCATGCTGCTGCCGGACACCGTCGGTACCGGTGGTGACTCCCACACCCGTTTCCCGATCGGCATCTCGTTCCCGGCCGGTTCCGGCCTGGTAGCGTTCGCCGCTGCCACCGGCGTCATGCCGCTGGACATGCCTGAGTCGATCCTGGTTCGCTTCAAGGGCGAACTGCAGCCAGGCGTCACCCTGCGTGACCTGGTTCACGCCATCCCTTACTACGCGATCCAGAAAGGCCTGTTGACCGTAGAGAAGAAAGGCAAGAAGAACGCCTTCTCCGGCCGCATCCTGGAGATCGAAGGTCTGCCTAAGCTGACCGTCGAGCAAGCGTTCGAACTGTCCGACGCCTCGGCCGAACGTTCGGCTGCCGGTTGCACCATCCAGCTGTCCAAAGAGTCGATCACCGAGTACCTGCAATCGAACATCACCCTGCTGCGCTGGATGATCGGCGAAGGCTACGGCGATGCACGTACCCTGGAACGTCGCGCTCAAGCGATGGAAGCCTGGATCGCCAACCCTGAGCTGATGGAAGCGGACAAGGACGCCGAGTACGCCGAAGTCATCGAAATCGATCTGGCCGACATCAAGGAGCCTGTGCTCTGCGCGCCGAACGACCCGGACGACGCCCGTCTGCTCTCCAGCGTTGCCGGCGAGAAGATCGACGAAGTGTTCATCGGTTCGTGCATGACCAACATCGGTCACTTCCGCGCTGCCGGCAAGCTGCTGGATCAGGTCAAGGGTCAGCTGCCAACCCGTCTGTGGCTGTCGCCGCCGACCAAGATGGACGCTCACCAGCTGACCGAAGAAGGCTACTACGGCATCTACGGCAAGGCTGGCGCCCGTATGGAAATGCCAGGCTGCTCGCTGTGCATGGGTAACCAGGCACGTGTAGAGCCGAACTCGACTGTCGTGTCGACTTCGACCCGTAACTTCCCGAACCGTCTGGGTGACGGCGCGAACGTCTACCTGGCTTCGGCCGAGCTGGCGTCCGTGGCTTCCATCCTGGGTCGCCTGCCGACCGTCGAGGAGTACATGGAATACGCTGGCAAGATCGACAGCATGGCGGCCGATGTATACCGCTACCTGTCCTTCGACCAGATCGCCGAGTTCCGTGAAGCTGCAGCGAACGCCAACATCCCGGTCGTTCAAGCCTAACGTTACAAAGCAATGAAAAACGCCGCCCTTCGTGAGAGGGGCGGCGTTTTTTTATGCCTTCAGAAACATCGCGTCATCGTTCTTCGCGGGCAAGCCACGCTCCCACAGGGATATGTGAGATGCCCGGTATCTTAGGTAGTACCGAAAACAATGTGGGAGCGGGCTTGCTCGCGAAAGCGGTGGGTCAGTCGCTATTGATGGTGACTGACACTGCGCCTTCGCGAGCAAGCCCGCTCCCACAGGGATTACCGCATTATTTCGGGATCAGGCACTCAGCGAATAGATCAACGCCGAAATCGCCACCAGCCCAACCGCCACCACAAACACGTTCGACGCCTGGCCACGATAACGGGCCATCGCCGGGATCTTGCGCACGGCATACATCGGCATCAGGAACAGGATGGCCGCAATCACCGGACCGCCCAGGGTTTCGATCATGCCCAGAATGCTCGGGTTCAGGGTGGCGACGATCCAGCACACCACCAGCATGAACGCTGCGGTCATGCGATCCAGGGTCTTGGCTGCCGGGCGCTTGCCGCTTTTGACGATCAGGCCCTTGAGACCTTCGCTGGCGCCGATGTAGTGGCCCAGGAACGACTTGGAAATCGCCACGAAAGCAATCAACGGCGCCGCGAAGGCGATGGTCGGGTTGCTGAAGTGGTTGGCCAGGTAGGACAGGATCGACAGGTTCTGCGCCTTCGCTTCGGCCAGTTGCGCTGGCGACAGGGTCAGCACGCAGCTGAAGACGAAAAACAGCACCATCACCACCATCAGGGCGTGGGCGCGGGACAGGATCTGCGAGCTGCGCTGTTCGGCGTGTTCACCGTAACGACGCTTCTGGTCCACCGCGAACGCCGAGATGATCGGCGAGTGGTTGAACGAGAACACCATCACCGGAATCGCCAGCCACAGGGTGTGCAGCAACGCCGAAGGCTCGGGCAGCGTGCTGGCGGTGGTCAGGATGCCGCCGTTCCAGTGCGGAATCAGGAACACCGCCAGGAACAGCAAGGCGACGATGAACGGATAGACCATCAGGCTCATGGCCTTGACGATCATCTGCTCGCCGCAACGCACCACGGCCAGCAGGCCGAGGATCAGCACCAGCGACAGCACGGCGCGCGGTGGCGGCATGATGTGCAGCTGATGCTCCATGAAGCTGCCCACTGTGTTGGTCAGGGCCACGCTGTAGATCAACAGAATCGGGAAGATCGCGAAGAAGTAGAGCAAGGTGATCAACGCGCCGGCCTTGATGCCGAAGTGCTCTTCCACTACCTCAGTGATGTCCGCGCCTTCACGACCGGACAGCACGAAGCGGGTCAGGCCGCGGTGTGCGTAGAAGGTCATCGGGAACGCCAGCAACGCCAGGATCAGCAACGGCCAGAAGCCGCCGAGACCCGCGTTGATCGGCAAAAACAGGGTGCCCGCACCAATCGCCGTGCCAAACAGGCCCAGCATCCAGGTGGTGTCATGACGATTCCAGCTCGATAGGGTTGCTGGCGTCGTTGCTGCATAGCGTTCGTTGACGCTATTGACCTGATCATTCATCCGGTCGGATCTCCGCTTTCCGGTCTTTTGCCACCCGGCCAGGACGAGTCGGAAAAATCCGACAGGCAGCGCCCTGGCCGAAACAGCGTGCGATTCTCCGGGATTCCCGATCAGAAGCAAAGACTTAGGTGAGGAACGGTTGTACCAGGTTGCACCGAGGCGCTATCCCTTGTAGGAGCAAGCTTGCTCGCGATGGTCGTCAACGATGACGCGGGAAACCTGATGCCCCGCGGTGTTCCTGCGTGCATCGCGAGCGAGCTCGGCTTCCTACAGGGGGCGGTGTCATTTCTGCCATGGCGTTTCGTCGGCGAGCGATAGATCGGACTTGATAAAGGTTATGCGTAATGTATTTTGAATGAACCTGCCCTCAACCCGGAGTCATGCCATGCCACTGGTTCGCGTCGAGATCAAAAAGCAACAGGACCCTACCTACGCCAAACGCATCGGCGAGCTGATTTACGCCGCCATGCACAGCACCATCGGCGTGCCCAAGGACGATAATTTCCAGATCCTCGCCGAGCACGACGAGCAGCATTTCATCTTCGATCCCCAGTACCTTGGCATCCCGCGCACTGACAAACTGGTGATCATCCAGATCACCCTGAGCGAAGGCCGCACCGTGGAGCAGAAAAAACTGCTCTACAAGACCATCGCCGAGAGCCTCAACCAGGAACTGGCCGTGCGTCTGGAGGACGTTTTCATTAATCTGGTGGAAGTGAAGAAGGAAAACTGGTCGTTCGGCAACGGCATCGCCCAGTACGCCCTCTGACATCCCATTTCGATATCTGTGAGCCACCCATGCCTCGAGTTTCCCGCAAGCAAGCCGACCTCAACCGCGAAATCATCGTCGATGCCGCGACCCGCCTGTTTCGCGAGCGCGGGCTGCACGGGATCAGCGTCGTCGATGTGATGGCGGCGGCCGGGCTGACCCATGGCGGTTTCTATGGTCATTTCGAGTCCAAGGAAGCCTTGGCCAAGGAAGCCAGCGAGCGGGCGTTCAAGCAGGTGGGCGAGCGCTGGAAGCTCAGGGCCGATACCGGAGAAAGCAAGGCGGAGGCGCGCAAGGCCCTGATCGACCCTTACCTTTCCACCCACAGCCGTGACAATCCCGGCGAGAGCTGCCCGGTGGTGGCTTTCGCCGGGGACATGTGTCACGAGAGCACCGACAGCGGCTTGCGCGAGCCGTTTCTGGCGGGGCTGAATCGACTGCTGGATTCGTTCGGCAAGATGATGGATTCGGACAACCCTGAGGAGCAGCGCCAGCAGGCGCTGGTGCAGTATTCGCTGATGATTGGCGCCCTGACTTTGGCCCGTGCGACCCGGGGCGAGGCGTTGTCGGATGAGATCCTTTATGCGGCAAAGCGCTACCTGACCAACCCCGAAGCCTGAGGCACCCGTAGGAGCGAGGCTTGCCCGCGAAGGCGCCAGGTCAGTCACATC
>NZ_JBSVXG010000279.1:0-6540 GCF_054070595.1 Pseudomonas sp. SDO55104_S430
TTCTGTTCACAGCAGATCCCCTGTGGGAGCGAGCCTGCTCGCGAAAATTCAATAGGCACCTCTTGTACGAATACGAAACATTTTCTTTCATTTCCCCGTTCGGGATTTCACTCGCTCATCCGTCCTATATAGATGCAGTCCGTTCGCGTAGGCAAAAGCCACGAGCGGACCGTTCCGGACCTCATCGCTGCGAAGCCCGTAGCAGAGGCCTTTTCATCGATATAAGACCTGCAAATCATGTCGAAGAAATCCCGCTCCAAACTCTGGTTCCTGGTCCATAGCTGGCTGGCGTTGCCAATCTGGTTTTTCGTGTTGATCGTCTGCGTGACTGGCACCCTTGCGGTGGTCAGCCAGGAAATCGTCTGGCTCGCCAACCCGCAAATGCGCGCCAGCCAGCCTTCGGACGACGCGCCGCGCCTGAGCTACGACCAGATCGTCGCCGCAATCAAAAAAGCCGAGCCGGACACTTTGGTCGAAGACATCAATCGCCCGGATGAGTCGCACTTCGCGCTGGATGTCGATGTCAATTACCCCGACGGTCGCTCGCAGAAGGTATACGTAAACCCCTACACCGGTGTCATCCAGGGCCCGGCGCCGCAATTCAATTTCCAGGCCTTCACCCGTGCGCTGCACGGCTGGTGGCTTGTGCCGTTCACCAACGGCTATAGCTGGGGCTGGTATCTGGTGTCGTTCCTGAGCCTGCCGTTGCTGGCTTCGCTGGTGACCGGTCTTGTGGTTTACAAGCGCTTCTGGAAAGGCTTCCTGCGCCCGACTCTGCGCATCCGCCATGGCGCACGGATTTTCTGGGGTGATTTCCATCGTCTGAGCGGCATCTGGTCGATCTGGTTCATCGCGGTGATTTCCGTGACTTCCACCTGGTTCCTGATCGAAGCGTTCATGTTCGACAACCAGATCTCAATCTCCACCGCACCGGTGGCCGCCGTGGTGCCCCGGGAAAGCGTACCGTTGACCGCCGATGGCTCGCCAGCACCGATGATCAGCCTGGACGCCGCGATCGAGCAGGCCCGCCAGCGCATTCCCGGCCTGGACGAGAGTTTCGTCAGCCTGCCGGCCAACGCCTACAGCTACCTGTCCGTAGGCGGACGCAGTTGGTATCCGCTGATGTACCAGACCGCCGACATCAACCCCTATACCGGTGAAATCGCTGCCACTCGCCTGCTGTCCGACCGTTCGAAGCTGGAGTTCGTCACCGAGTCCATGCGCCCGCTGCACACCGGCGATTTCGGCGGAATCTGGATCAAGCTGATCTGGTTCTTCTTCGGCCTGCTGCTGAGCATGATGGTACTCAGCGGGCTGTTGATCTGGACCAAGCGTACCGCGCTGGCGACGGCCAATGCGTTGAAGCGCAGCCACAAACGCCCTCGCAACGAATCTGTGATTGCAACGGAGGTCAGCCAATGAACCAGATCGCTGCTGAAAAACCGCCTTCGAAACTCAAACAGTTCTGGCACAAGTGGCGCTTCCATATCAACGTCCTGCTGTTGCTGGTGCCCCTGGGATTCATGCCCAAATACTTTGCCGATGCAGCGCTGTTTCGTGGCGATACCGGCCTGGGTGAACGGGAGGTAGGTGAGGTGAAGGTTGGCCCGTGGAGCCTGCGGCTGGCGGAACTGCGCGAAGAGGGACCACGACCTGATGGCCCGGCCGGTTACATGAAAAGCTTCAATGCCGCGCTGTGCGACAGCTGCCGTGAGCAGGTCAAGGCCACTTACCTGCGCATCGGCAAACCCCGCAGCCTGCGCGCCGCCGGGGTAATTTTCTTCGGCACCCCATACCGCATGGGGGCCATGTTGCCGATCCCGGAAAAAACCAAAGCAGACGCCGAGCTGTGGATAACCATGGAAGGCTGGGACGGCTCCATGCATCAGGCATCCATTCCGCTGAGCCAAGCCTCCCCCGCCACCCTCGCCTGGCTGTCCACCCAAGGAAGCAAACCATGATCAAGCTGACTCATTCTTTGAGCGCCGCGATGCTGGTGCTCTGCGCCGGTTTCAGCGCCAGCGCCCTGGCCCACAACCCGATGTGCGAATGCAAGGCCATCGACGCCGAGCAGATCAAGTGCACCGGCGGTTTCTCCGATGGCAGCGGCGCGCCGGGAGTGACCCTCGACGTGATCGGCTATGACGAAACCATTCTGGTGCCGGGCAAGCTCGGCGCCGACTCGACGTTGACCTTCAAGAAACCCGGCGCCGAGTTCTACGTGCTGTTCGACGCCGGCCCCGGCCACGTCGTCGAAATCGACCAGGCGGATATCGAGAGCCCATGAGCAGCCCAACCACCCAAGTCGTGCGCCCGGCCGGTGCCGGCCACGAAAGCCTCAATATATTGCTGTTGTGCCTGTTGATCCTGGCGGTTGCAGGCTCGGTAGTCGCCTGGCGTCACGAGTCGCAGGACGCGCCCGCCATCAGCAGCCATCAGCTGGATGCTCGCCGCGACCTCAGCGCTGCGGAGCAAGGCATCTACGCCGATCTGCGGGTGACGCTCGACGAGATCCGGCTACTGCGCCAGGAACAGCAAACCCTGCCGACACCTGATGCCCTGGCCGATGAAGGTTTCGCACCGTTTGCCCAGGACGCCAGCTCCGTCAGTCGCGGTGGCCATGTCTGGCAGTTGCTCGATACCGGGGCCTATTTCGGACAGAGCCAGACGCCTGCCGTTGCCGGTTCGTTCCTCATGCGCCTGAGCGCCGACGGCGCTACCCCCGACATCTGGCTCAACCGCGCCGCCGCCATCAAGGCCCCGGCCGATCTTGGCGACGCCGCGCTGGAAAGCGCCGGCTGGCAGCAGATCGTCGCGCAATTCGATGCCGGCGTGACCCGCCAGCACCGGCACTGAACCTTCGCCTTCACTCCAGAGAAGACCGCTTTCCCATGCCCATTTCATCGCTACGCTCTGTTCTGCGTCTGGCACTGGTCGGCCTGCTGGCCTGCCTGCTGACACCCCTGGCCAGCGCCGACGAGGCCAAGCGCCTGCGCATCGGCATCACCCTGCACCCTTACTACAGCTACGTCGCCAACATCGTCGGCGACAAGGCCGAGGTGGTGCCGCTGATTCCCGCCGGCTTCAATCCCCACGCCTACGAGCCTCGCGCTGAAGACATCAAGCGCATCAGCGGGCTGGACGTGATCGTGCTCAACGGCGTGGGTCATGACGACTTCGCCGACCGCATGATCGCCGCCAGCGAAACCCCGGACATCAAGGTGATCGAAGCCAACGAAAACGTGCCGCTGCTGGCCGCCACCGGCATTGCCGCGCGCGGTGCCGGCAAGGTGGTCAACCCGCACACCTTCCTGTCGATCAGTGCCTCGATTGCCCAGGTCAACAACATCGCCCGGGAACTGGGCAAGCTCGATCCGGCCAACGCCAAGACCTACACCGACAACGCCCGGGCCTATGGCAAGCGCCTGCGCAAGATGCGCGCCGACGCCCTGGCCAAACTGACCCAGGCCCCCAACGCCCAACTGCGAGTGGCCACGGTGCACGCCGCCTACGACTACCTGCTGCGCGAATTCGGCCTGGAAGTCACGGCCGTGGTCGAACCGGCCCACGGCATCGAACCGAGCCCGAGCCAGCTGAAAAAGACCATCGACCAACTGCGCGAACTGGACGTGAAGGTGATCTTCTCGGAGATGGATTTCCCCTCCACCTACGTCGACACCATCCAGCGTGAATCCGGGGTGAAGTTGTATCCGCTGTCGCACATTTCCTACGGCGAATACACCGCCGACAAGTATGAAAAGGAAATGACCGGCAACCTCAACACCGTGGTCCGGGCGATTCAGGAGTCAGGCGCATGACCGTAAAAGAAACCCTGCCTGATGAATCCACCGCGCCTGTGGGAGCGGGCTTGCTCGCGAATGCGTCGGATCAGTCGACCTCGTTGTTGAATGACGCACCGCCATCGCGAGCAAGCTCGCTCCTACAGGGGGGCGGGCCGATGCTGGATTTTGTTGATGTCAGCCTGACGCTCGGCCGCACGGTGATTCTCGATAAGGTCAGCTTTCAGGTTCGTCCGGGCAGCGTGCATGCGCTGGTCGGCCCAAACGGTGGCGGCAAGAGTTCGTTGATCAAGACCCTGCTCGGGCAGATGCCGCATCAGGGCCGTCTGAGCCTGCAATGGCCCGGCGAGCCAGGGACCATCGGCTACGTGCCCCAGGCTTTGGAGTTCGATCGCGGCCTGCCGATGACCGTTGACGATTTCATGGCTGCCATGTGCCAGCGGCGCCCTGCTTTCCTCGGTTTGAGTAAGCATTACGCCGGGGCGATTGGCGAGGCGCTCGAAAGGGTCGGCATGCAGGATAAGCGCAAACGACGCATGGGCGCGCTGTCCGGTGGCGAGCGCCAGCGGGTGTTGCTGGCGCAGGGGTTGATTCCGGCACCGCAACTGCTGGTGCTGGATGAGCCGATGTCGGCCCTCGATGAGGCCGGTATCCAGGTGTTCGAACGCCTGCTCGGTGATTGGCGCGCCGCCGGCATCACCGTGCTGTGGATCGAGCACGATCTGGAAGCGGTCAAACGACTGGCCGACCAGGTCACCGGGCTCAATCGTCGGGTGCTGTTCGACGCCACGCCGCAACAGGCGCTGACGCCCGAGCGCCTGCTGAGCCTGTTTTCGACCCAGCCACGGAGCCTTGCCTGATGAGTTACGAAGCCTTTCGATTGATGATTCAGGGCTGGGCCTCGTCGGGTTACCTGCCCGAAGCGCTGGCCTATGGATTTGTGGTCAACGCGTTGCTCGCCGGACTGTTGATCGGCCCGGTGCTGGGTGGCCTGGGGACGCTGGTGGTGGTCAAGCGTTTCGCGTTTTTCTCCGAAGCGGTGGGCCACGCGGCGCTGACCGGGGTGGCCATCGGCATCCTGCTCGGCGAGCCCTACACCGGGCCCTACGGCAGCCTGTTCGGCTACTGCCTGCTGTTCGGCATCCTGCTCAATTACCTGCGCAACCGTACGGGCCTGGCGCCGGACACTTTGATCGGGGTGTTCCTCTCGGTGTCCCTGGCGCTGGGGGCGAGCCTGCTGCTGATTCTGGCGGGCAAGATCAACGTGCACATTCTGGAGAACGTGCTGTTCGGCTCGGTGCTGACGGTCAACGGCGATGACCTGCTGGTGCTGGCCATCGTCGGCTCGCTGGTGATGGCCCTGGCCCTGCCGCTGTACAACCGCATCATGCTTGCCAGTTTCAATCCGCAACTGGCGGCGGTGCGCGGGGTGGCGGTCAAGGCGCTGGATTACCTGTTCGTGATTCTGGTGACCCTGATCACCGTGGCCGCCGTGAAAGTCATCGGCGCGATTCTGGTGGGTGCCTTGCTGGTGATTCCAGCCGCGGCGGCGCGCTTGCTCAGTCAGTCGCTGAAGGGCTTTTTCTGGTGCTCGGTGCTGATCGCCACGGTGAGCACCCTGTGCGGGATTCTCGCGCCCATCGTCTTCGATCTGCCGATTCCGTCCGGTGCCGCGATCATCCTGATGGCCGGCATCGCCTTCGCCCTGGCCGCCATCGCGCGCGGCATCGTGCCCAGCCTCAAAGGGAACCTTGGATAAATGGCTTTTTCTCTGCGACAACTGACCTTCGCGGTCGCCTTGTGCGGGCTGACCGCAAACGCTTTCGCCGACACTGCAAAACCACTGCGGGTGCTCGCTTCGTTGCCGGTGACCTATGGCCTGGGCGAGGTGCTGCTCAAGGGCACCGACGTCAGTCTCGAACGCGCCGCGCCGGCCAACCTGCCCGGCAGCCGCCAGAGTGCCTACTTCACCGGTCGTGGCGCGCCGGCCCTGGCCAAACTTTCGACCAATGCCGATGCGGTGATCGGCCTGCGCTCGTTGTGGCCGGACGATCCGCTGTACCCGATGGCGCGGCGCAGCAACATCCGCATCATCGAAGTCGACGCCGCCCGCCCGGTGGACGGCGCCCTGCCGGGTATCGCGTTGCAGCCGGGCAACATGGTTGATGGCTTGAACAGTCAGCCGTGGCTGGCGAGCAATAACATGGGGCGCATGGCGGACGTGATGGCCGCCGACCTGGTACGCCTGGCACCGACGGCCAAGCCGGCGATCGAGGCCAACCTGGCGGCATTGAAACAACGCCTGCTGAAACTCAGCGCCAACAGCGAAGCGCGCCTGGCTGCGGCGGACAACCTGAGTGTGATGAGCCTCAGCGATCACTTCGGTTACCTGATTGGCAGCCTCAATCTGGAACTGATCGGCCTGGATGCGCGCGCGGATGCCGAGTGGACGCCGGAAGCGTTGAAGACCTTGAGTGCGACGCTCAAGGACAACGACGTGGCGCTGGTGCTGCATCATCGCCAGCCTTCGGAGGCGGTGAAAGCGGCGATCACTGAGGGCGGGAGTCGGTTGGTAGTGTTGAGCACCGATGCCGAGGATCCGGTGGCGGAGCTGGAAGGGAATATTGATGGCGTCATCAAGGGCCTGAGTGGTAGTTAGGTCACCTACTGACCCTGTGGGAGCGGGCTTGCCCGCGAAGAGGCCGGCAGATCCAACATCATTATCGCCTGACCTGACGCC
>NZ_JBSVXG010000280.1:0-6442 GCF_054070595.1 Pseudomonas sp. SDO55104_S430
TCAGTCAAAGTTGATGTCGACTGATACACCGCATTCGCGAGCAAGCCCGCTCCCACATTTGGTTTGTGTCGCTCGCTTTTAAGCGGTACGCCAGGTGATCTCTTCCTCACCATCGGCGCTGATGCGAATCCAGCGATCCGCCGCTTCTTCACTTTCTTCCTCGACCCACGTACCCGGCGCGCAACGTACTTCGACGTTCAGCGCGGCGAAGGCTGAACGGGCGCAGGCGATGTCGTCTTCCCACGGAGTTTCGTCACTTTCCAGGTACAGGCTGTTCCATTTTCCTACAGCCTTGGGTAACCAGGTCACCGGCACGTTGCCGGCCTTGCACTTGAAGGTCTGGCCTTTCTGCACCCAGTCGCTGCACGGGCCCAGCGCGGCGCCGAGCCAGGCGGCGATGGTCTTGTGGTCGACGTCGGCGTCTTTCAGGTAAATCTCGATATCGGGCTGGCGCATGGATGTCCTCGTTGCGTGTCTGAAAAATCCATTCGCGGATTTAGCCGGCCTTGAACCTTCGTCCAGGGCCAAATTGTCGGGTTATTGAAGAACGAAATAATCGTAGCGCATCGAGACCGTGACCTCGAACGGCTCGGCCTGCTCGATCACCGCGGCCCGGCGCTCGGCACTGGCGCGCCAGCCGTGGGGCGTCATGGCCAGTAGATTCGCCCGGTCCTGACCGCTGGTTAGCGTCAGTTTGAATTCCAGCTTTTCGCTGTGGGCCAGCGCCATGCCTTCGGGCACCAGGGCCAGATGCTTGTCGTCGGTGTATTCGCGGACTTCGTCGTACAGCCGCTCGCGCAATTCCATCAGGTGGCCGCTGGTCGGTCCGACTTTCATCAGGCCGCCGCCAGGGCTGAGCAGGCGCTTGGCTTCTTCCCAATCCAGCGGGCTGAACACGCTGGCCAGGAACTGGCAGCTGCCCGAGGCCAGCGGCACCCGGGCCATGCTGGCGATCAACCAGGTCAGTTTCGGATTGCGTTTGCAGGCGCGTTTGACCGCTTCCCGGGAAATGTCCAGGGCGTAGCCATCGGCATCCGGCAGGGCCTCGGCGATTTGCGCGGTGTAGTAACCCTCGCCACAGCCGATGTCGACCCAGCGTGCCGGCGCGTAACCGGCCGCCAGCTCCGCCAGACGCCTGGCGACCGGCGCATAGTG
The DNA here is from genome assembly GCF_054070595.1 of Pseudomonas sp. SDO55104_S430. Taxonomy (NCBI): domain Bacteria; kingdom Pseudomonadati; phylum Pseudomonadota; class Gammaproteobacteria; order Pseudomonadales; family Pseudomonadaceae; genus Pseudomonas; species Pseudomonas sp. SDO55104_S430. Next base: position 1,156 of record NZ_JBSVXG010000280.1, read on the forward strand.
CCCGGCATTGAGGAAGTCGCGACGGGCTTCGACCATCGCCTGGTTATCCCCAGGGTCACGGCTGTTCTTGTGCTGCACCGGCAACAGGTTCAGGTAACCCTGACGCGCACGGTCGAACCGATGCCCGGCGGGGCAGACCACGCCGTTGTCCACCGCATTGAGCGGCTCGCTGCAGATCGGGCAAGCCAGCATCAGGCGAGCAACTTTACGAGGGTCTGGTAGTAGATCTCGGTCAGCACGTCGAGGTCGGCGGCCAGTACGCGCTCGTTGACCTGGTGGATGGTGGCGTTGACCGGGCCCAGCTCGACCACCTGGGTACCCATGGTGGCGATGAAGCGACCGTCGGAGGTGCCGCCGCTGGTGGAGGCCTTGGTCTCGCGGCCGGTGATGGTCTTGATGCTCGACGACACCGCGTCGAGCAGCGCGCCCGGTTCGGTGAGGAACGGCAGGCCGGACAACGCCCAGTCGATGTGCCAGTCCAGGCCATGTTTATCGAGGATGTCGGCGACGCGCTTCTGCAGGCCTTCGACGGTGGACTCGGTGGAGAAGCGGAAGTTGAACACCGCCACCAGGTCACCGGGAATCACGTTGGTCGCGCCGGTGCCGGAATTGACGTTGGAGATCTGGAAGCTGGTCGGCGGGAAGAAATCGTTGCCGTGGTCCCAATGCTCGGCGGCCAGTTCGGCCAGGGCCGGGGCGGCGAGGTGGATAGGGTTCTTCGCCAGGTGCGGGTAGGCCACGTGACCTTGCACACCGCGTACGGTCAGTTTGGCGCCGAGGGAACCGCGACGGCCGTTCTTGACCACGTCACCGACCAGCGAAGTGCTCGACGGTTCGCCGACGATGCACCAGTCCAGACGCTCCTTGCGCGCCGCGAGACGCTCAACCACCGCCTTGGTGCCGTGGTGTGCCGGGCCTTCCTCGTCGCTGGTGATCAGAAAGGCGACCTTGCCCTTGTGATCCGGGTAGTCGGCGACGAAACGCTCGGCCGCCACAGTCATGGACGCCAGGCTGCCTTTCATGTCCGCCGCGCCACGGCCGCAGAGCATACCGTGTTCATCGATGACTGCGTTGAACGGGTCGATCTGCCAGGCGGTCACGGGACCGGTCGGCACCACGTCGGTGTGGCCAGCGAAGCACAGCACAGGGCCGTCGTGCTTGCCGTGAGTAGCCCAGAAGTTATCCACATCTTCGATACGCATCGGTTCCAGTGCAAAACCGGCATCGCCCAGGCGCTGCATCATCTGCTTCTGGCAATCGGCGTCGACCGGCGTCACGGACGGACGGCGGATCAGGTCGATGGCGAGTTGGAGGGTCGGCGAAAGGTCGGCGTGGGCCGTCATGGAAAAAACTCCGGAAGATCGTTGTAGGAGCGAGGCTCGCCCGCGAAGAACGATGATGAGGTGTATCTGTTACACCGAGTCGCTTCGTTCGCGGGCAAGCCTCGCTCCTACAGGGAATGTGGGGGGGCAGGACCCCGCAAAATGGCGGTTATCTTAAAGCAAAACGGCGACCATAGGCCGCCGTTTAGTACATCGGTGAAGATTTACAGCGCCGGCGCCGTTTCCACTTCGGCTGCGGGTTTGGGCAGCGAAGACAGGAACGCCATGATCAGCGCCGCGAGGTAGGGCAGCGACTGCACCAGCAGCATGGTCACCCAGAAACGCATGTCGTTGCTCGGCATGCCGTTGACCAGGAAGATCCCCAGCGCCGCGCCCCACAGCAGAAGCATGATGAACAGCTCTTCGCGTGCTTCGGAAATCGCCACCCAGAAGCCGTGGTTATCGGCGTTCTTCGGGGTGCGGAAAAACGGAATGCTGCTGGTGAAGAAACCGTACAGCACCGCCTTGGCGATGGTGTGCGACAACGCCAGGCCAGCCAGGGCCGCGCAGAACGCATCCTTGAGGTTCACGCCGACGGCGCGACGGTAAAGGAAGATGATCTTGCCGACCTTGAACACGAACAGCGCCAGCGGCGGGATCGCGAAAATCAGCAGCGGCGGATCGACCCGCTGCGGCACGATGATCATCGCCGCCGACCACAACAGCGCGCCGATGGTGAAGAAGATGTTCATGCCGTCCGCCACCCACGGCAGCCAGCCCGCGAGGAAGTGGTAACGCTGGCCGCGGGTCAGCTCGGTGTCCTTGCCGCGCAGCAAGCTGCGGGTGTGACGCTTGATGATCTGGATCGCGCCATAGGCCCAGCGGAAACGCTGTTTCTTGAAGTCGATGAAGGTATCGGGCATCAGGCCCTTACCGTAGCTGTCGTGGTAGTACGCCGCCGACAGGCCTTTCTCGAACACCCGCAGGCCCAACTCGGCGTCTTCGCAGATGCACCAGTCGGCCCAGCCCAGCTCTTCGAGCACCGAGCGACGGGTCATGGTCATGGTGCCGTGCTGAATGATCGCGTCACGGTCGTTGCGCGTCACCATGCCGATATGGAAGAAGCCCTTGTATTCGGCGTAGCAGAGCTTCTTGAAGGTGCTTTCGTTCTGGTCGCGGTAGTCCTGCGGCGACTGCACCACGGCGATCTTCGGATCGGCGAAGTGCGGCACCATGTGCTTGAGCCAGTTGGGGTGCACGCAGTAGTCGGAATCGATCACCGCGATCACTTCGGCATCCTTGGCGGTGTGCGGAATCAGGTAGTTCAGCGCGCCGCCCTTGAAGCCGGCCAGTGGCGCGACGTGGAAGAACTTGAAGCGCGGGCCCAAGGTGGCGCAATAGTCGCGCACCGGTTCCCAGACCGCCGGGTCCTTGGTGTTGTTGTCGATGATCAGGACTTCGAAGTCCGGATAGTCGAGGTTGGCCAGGGCATTGAGGGTCTGTTTGACCATCTCCGGCGGCTCGTTGTAGCACGGCACATGGATCGAGACTTTCGGGCGATAGGTCGAATCACCCACCACCGGCAGGAATTCCCGGCGGCGCTTGTGAATCCACACCGCCTCGGCCAGTTCGTGGGCCTCGGTGAGCAACACGATGAATACCCCCAGCGCACCGAGCGCCAGGAGGAAACCCACTGTCAGGCTGAACCAGGTGCTGTATTGCAGGCTGTAGTCGTAACCGATCCACACCAGCACCGAACCACACAGGAACGCGATGAAGGTCAGGAAGGTACGGCCACGCTGGCGCAGGGCCGAGCCGTCGATCATCAGCAGGGTCAGTGACAGCAGCGCCAGCACCACGGAACCGACGGCCAGCACTCGCCATTGCGGAATCGCCACGACCGGGCCTTCGAAGTTGAATTTCTGCTGGCGGGCGGCGTTGAACACGCCCCAGTAGGCGCCCACCGAACCTTCGTCACTGGCCTTCCACGGCTGGTCGAAGGCTTCGATCACGAAGTAGTTGAAGCCCTGGCGGTTGAGCTTGTTGACCAGCGTACGCAGATAGATCGCCTGATCGGCGGGCGACGCATCGGCGCCACCGCGCATGCGGCCGTTGCTCGGCCAGCCCACTTCGGAAAGCAGCAACGGCTTTTTCGGGAACATCTTCTTCAGATCGCGAGCGCGATCGAGGACAAACTGCCCGGCCTTGTCCATCGGGATGAACTCCCAGTAGGGCAGGACGTGGGCGGCGATCAGGTCGACGTGCTTGGCCAGTTCCGGGTGTTCTTCCCAGACGTGCCACTGCTCGGACGTGGTCACCGGCACCTTCACGGCCGCGCGGACTCGATCGAGGATGACACTGAGGTCTTTGGCGGTGATTTCCTTGCGGAAGATCGCTTCGTTGCCGACCACCACACGAACCACGCTGCGCGAGGTATTGGCCAGTTCGATGGCGCGGGCGATTTCCCGCTCGTTGCGTTCCTGATCCGGGCTGATCCAGATCCCCAGGGTCACCCGCAGGCCGAATTCTTCCGCCAGTTTCGGGATGTCTTCCAGGGTGCCGTCGACCGAGTAGGTACGGATGTTGTCCGTCAGCTTGCTCATGATTTCCAGGTCGCGGCGCATCTGATCGTCAGTCGGATACTGCTCCTTCTGTGGGAATTGGCCTTGCTGGAACGGCGAATAGGAGAAGCCGGAGATCTGCTCGGGCCAATTGGGGGCGGTGACCGGGCGATTGATCAACGCCCAGAAGCCGGTAAACAAGGCCGCGATGGCGAGCACCACGACCAGGTTGAGTCCAAATTTACGGGATGACATAGCTATTTCAGGTTCCAAAGGCTGTGGAACGACGGAACGGGATCGGTGGACGGTTGCCCTGCAAAAGGGCGCGCATCCTACACCGGCAGTTCACTGAGCGTACATCCGACAGAGAAATGCCCGGCATTGGGCAATCCAAGTTGGTTTAAGTTCTTTCGTTAGAGCCTGTAGGGCGAATCTTCGTTCGATGCGCATGAAATGAAACTGGAAAGTCCTCCGTTCATAGCGCAAAGATGCTCTTGGACGCCGACGGCCCTATAATGCGCGCCGGTTTTTGAGGTGATGGTCATGAGTACAGAAGATCCGCGGTTTGCTGGCATCGCCCGTTTGTACGGGATCGAAGGGCTGGAACGCCTGCGCGCGGCCCATGTGGCCATCGTCGGCGTCGGCGGAGTCGGTTCCTGGGCGGCGGAAGCCATGGCCCGCAGCGGTGTGGGCGAGATATCCCTGTTCGACCTGGACGACGTCTGCGTCAGCAACGCCAATCGCCAGTTGCACGCGCTGGACAGCACCGTCGGCAAACCCAAGGTCGAAGTCATGGCCGAGCGCCTGCGCGGGATCAACCCGGATTGCAAGGTGCATGCGGTCGCCGATTTCGTGACCCGCGATACCATGGCCGAGTACATCACGCCCAACATCGACTGCGTGATCGACTGCATCGACAGCGTCAACGCCAAGGCGGCGCTGATCGCCTGGTGCAAGCGGCGCAAGATCCAGATCATTACCACTGGCGGCGCGGGCGGGCAGATCGACCCGACGCTGATCCAGGTCTGCGACCTGAACCGCACCTTCAACGACCCGCTGGCCTCGAAAGTGCGCTCCACCTTGCGCCGCGACTACGGCTTCTCCCGCACCGTGACCCGCCATTACAGCGTGCCATGCGTGTTCTCCACCGAACAGCTGCGCTATCCGAAACCGGACGGAAGCATTTGCTTGCAGAAGAGTTTTGTCGGAGATGGCGTGAAGCTGGACTGCGCCGGGGGATTTGGCGCGGTGATGATGGTCACGGCGACGTTCGGCATGGTTGCGGCGACCAAGGCTGTGGACAAGATCGTGGCGGGCGTGCGGCGTCCGTCGGATCGCATCAAACCCCAAGCCTGATACGGTTTCCCTTGTACGAGCGAGGCTTGCCCGCGAAGGCGTCCTCAA
>NZ_JBSVXG010000281.1:0-6440 GCF_054070595.1 Pseudomonas sp. SDO55104_S430
CTACAGTGGATTTGTGACGCAAACAATTTCTGTAGGAGCCGAGCTTGCTCGCGAAGAGGCCCTTAGGGCCGCCCACGCTCGTCGGCGCTCGACACATCCTGCAAAAAATCAGTAGTCACCAACCCAAAGCCGCATTAGCTTAGACGTCTGTCACGAGTCTGAGTCGAGGTGTGCAATGGAGCTTCAAACATGGCTGGCGTTTTTTGCCGCCTGCTGGGTGATCAGCCTTTCTCCCGGTGCCGGCGCCATTGCGTCGATGTCCAGCGGTCTGCAATACGGTTTCTGGCGCGGCTACTGGAACGCACTGGGCCTGCAACTGGGCCTGGCGCTGCAAATTGCCATCGTCGGCGCCGGTGTGGGCGCGATCCTCACTGCCTCGGCCACGGCTTTCTACGCGATCAAATGGTTCGGTGTGGCCTATCTGGTCTACCTCGCCATCAAGCAATGGCGCGCGCTGCCCAGCGACATGAGCGATGACGCGGCCGTCCGCCAGATCGGCAAGCCGATGGCTTTGGTGTTCCGCGGCTTCCTGGTCAACGTCAGCAACCCCAAGGCACTGGTGTTCATGCTCGCGGTACTGCCGCAGTTCATCGATCCGCACGCACCGCTGCTGATCCAGTACCTGATCATCGGCGTGACCATGATCTGCGTCGACCTGATCGTCATGGCCGGCTACACCGGCTTGGCCTCCAAGGTGCTGCGCATGCTGCGCACGCCGAAGCAGCAGAAACGCATGAACCGTACCTTCGCCGGGCTGTTCATTGGCGCGGCGGCATTCATGGCGACGTTGCGCAAAGCGGCGGTCTGAAGCGTCGGGCACAAAAAAAGGCGACCTTTGAGGTCGCCTTTTTCATTTCAAGCCGAGCACGAAACCTGTAGCAGCTGGCGAAGCCTGCGTCCGGCTGCGCAGCAGTCGCAAAACCTGAGTGCGCGATTTCCCTGGCACACCGCGCTGGCTGATTTCACGACTGCTTCGCAGCCGGACGCAGGCTGCGCCAGCTGCTACAGGTCCTGCGCTGGCTTGGTTAGCGCAGGATAACCGGCGCCGTATCCCGCGGCAGGTTGTTACGCAACGGCGCCTGCCCAGGCTGCTCGTAGCCGCCGCCAAGCTGCTGGCTCAGTTGCGCCGCCACATCCTCACCCAGCGCCTTGGAAACCTCGCGAACCACCCGTGGGCGGTTCAGCGAAACCTTGATATCGCGACCGTTCACCAGTTTGGTGTCCTGGCCTTCGCCCATCGCCGTGAAGGCCGAGGTGATTTCATAGGTCCGGGTGTTGATCAGGCTGAAATCGGCCACGAGGGTCAGCGCCAGCACCGCCGAATGGCTGTCGGTGTTGGCCAGTTCGGTCACGTCGCGGGTGAAGTCGATGTCCGAGACGGTACCGAACAGCACGTAGTCGGCGCCCTTGAAGTTGCCGGCCTTGATCCGCTTGATCACGTCATAGACGTCACCCTTGGATGAAGCGGTGTAAGGCGTGCCCTGCACCAGCTGGAACATGCCGGTGCGCAGCATTTCACCCTTGATGTCGCCGGTGAATTTACGCAGCTCACCCTGCTCGATGTAGCTGCTGGTGGCTTCGATTTCGTTGTAGCTCGAAGAGCCGCTGGCGCTGTAGTGACTCGCCTGAAAGTTGTTCTGGGCCGAGACGATGTGGATGTACTGCTCCACGCGCTCCTGGTACGCCAGGTCTGTCACTGCGACTTTCGGGGCCGCCTGCGCGCTGAACGCGCAAGCCAGGGCCATCATGCCAATCCATGTGCGCATCGATTAACGCTCCGTGGTTTTGCGGATCTCTTTCTCGTCCATCCACTCGGCCAGACCGCTTTCGACGTCGATCAATTGCAGGCTGAATTTGTAGAAGACATCCTTATAGTCGCTGCTGCGCTTGACGATCGAGCTGATCGAGCCTTCCAGGCGGTACTTGGCGGCAACCATGTTGCCGGTCTTGGCCACGGTGCTCTTCTTGTACAGACCGCTCTGGTTCTGCAGTTTCAGTTGGTCGACCTGGCTCTGCATCTGGGTGTTGTCGCTGGCGAAGCGGGCGGTGCCGGACTTCATCAGCTGAGTCTTGATGCTGGTGGTGATTTCGCGGGTGTCGATGTACTCGCTGGTCTTGTTCTTCACGTCATAGACCTGAACCACCGGACGGCCCTGCAGCGTGCCCGACTGGGCCAGGGAACGGGTCATGGACTCGGCGATCATTTGCAGGTCGGTCGAACCGAACTCGTTGGTGACGGTTTCAACGGCCTTGGTGTCGCCGTAGCTGATGTTCTTGCTGCCCAGGGTCGGCGAGGTGTTGGCGCAACCGCTGGCGAGCAGGGCGAGGACGGCGATGCAGGAAAAGCGTGCAAACATGGGAATGCTCTCTGAAACGGAAATAGGGGGTTGGCTCAAGGCGTCTTGATTTCCAGACGGAAATCCACGGCTTTGGCAGTCGGCGCGATGGCCTGGATGAAGCTGGTCTGTTCGCCGTACATCATCTGGCTTTTCCAGACTTCCTCTTCGGCAATCGGGAAGCCTTCAGGGCCGAGCCAGGCAAAGCGGTAGTAGAAGGTCTTGTTGTTGTAGCTGGTGTTGCTCAGCTGCGCATTGACCGTCATGAAGCCGTTTTCCCGGGCCACGCGCATGGCGCCGACCACGATGTTCTTGAGCTTGCCCATGGCCACGACTTTGCTGGCGGCGCTGCCCGGCTCAGGTGGTGGCGGGGTTGCGCAGCCGGCCAACAGGGCCAGGCCCAGGACGGCGATGAATTTGAAACGCATGCGAAGACTCCGTTCTTAAGGTTTGGCGAGGCTGGCGACGGTGGTTGCACTGGCGCTCGGGATCACATGGGCGGCGACGCCGCTGGCGAATACCTGATTGCCCACGGCGCGCAGGCTGATGACCTGGTAGCGCTGATCGACAGTGACTTTCACCGTCGTGCCACCGACGGCGTTCGGCAGCGCGATCTGGTGCTCGCCCTTCTTCAGGCGCAGGCGCACCACTTGGGTGTTATCCGGCAGCGTGCGCCACGTACGGGTATCGGCACCTTCGAGCACCGCTGAAGTGATACCGACCGCCAGGCCTGCCAGCGGGTTGGTTTCGTTGATCTTCTTCTGCGCCACGCCACGGGTGACCGCGCGCACGGTGGTGCGCACGATGATGCCCGGCATGTCGTCACGCAGGGCGCGCTGGGACATGGCGGTGGTGCTGTTGAGTTGAGTCAGATTCATTTGCTGACCGTCCACGCCGATCTGGGCGAAGGAGGCAGTGGAGGTGTCGGGCTTGATGATCGGGAACGACAACGGGGTGATCACCACGTTGCCGCTGATCGGCAGAGGCAGCGGCACGCGGATCGAGTCCCGGGCCGGCGCCAGGCCGCTCTGCACCACGATCAGGATGTCGCTGTCTTCATCCTTGGCGCTTTTCTTGTCCAGATCCTTCAACGCCTGCTCCAGCAGCGGAGTATTCGGGCGCAGTTCGGCGGCCTTGCGATAGCCCGGCGCGGCCAAGTCTTTCTCACCCAGGGCTTCATAGACGAAACCGGCCAGGTAATGACTGAACGCACTCTGGTAGCTGTTCTTCAGGTTGACCACTTCCGGCGCATCGAGGCTGGCGACCGGGTAACCCTGCAAATCCTTGTACTGAGTGGTGATGCCTTCCTTCTCGGCCTCTTCCTCACTCTTGAGGTATTCCTTGTCGCGCAGATCGGCGATCACCGCTTCGCGCTCGTGGGTTCTCTTGATCGCGGTACGGGCGCCGTCGAAGTCATTCAGTGCCAGCAGATTGAGGGCCATTTGCGTGGTCAGCATGACTTTTTCGTAGTCGTAGCCTTCGTAGCGACGAACCTTGTCGTTGACCAGGAAACTGCCGAACTGGGCCAGGTACTTGGCGGTGTCGAGCTTCACCGAATCTTCCCACTGCCCCACCACCTGATCGGCGCTGGTCCAGGCGTTCTGGCTGCCGGACAAGTCGCCCTTGGCGCGCAGCAACTCACCTTTCTCGAAGTAATAGAGCAGGTCTTTGTTTTCGCCGGTGTTGTTCTTTTCCAGCAGGGTCAGGGCGGCATCGACGTTGCCGGAGGCCAGTTGCTGGTTGGTCTGAGCCAGTTCGGAATCGTAGTTGCGAAAGGCCGAACAGCCGGAAATCAAAGTGACGGCGCTGAGCGCGATCGCGGTAAGGGCGCGGGAGGCCATAACGGTGCTTCTTCCCTGAATGAATGCAGCCGCAGTCGCTGGTCGGGCTGTTGGGACCTACTGGCAGGTGGTCCGGCTTCCTGCCAGTTCCTCGTGAGAGGAGCTTTGATGCCGCGTCGTCAGAACGAGGGCTGCGCATTATAGACAGGGATGGTGGCCATGTAATGGCTTATTAATGGCTATTTCAGCTGCCGTGCCACTATCTCGAAAAAATCAGCAGCGGCTGAACTCCATAACAAAGCTTGAGTGAAAATCATTGAGAGGGAACAATATGTTACTTCGTGTTTCCAAATGAGATTCATTCATGATTGCCCCCTCCCGTTTCCTGGCCTGGCTGGTCGCGCCGGTGTTCGCCCTATGCAGTCTCAATCTGCTGGCCGACACGGTGGAAGGCGCGCCGCAAGCACTGCATCTGCTCGACTACATCGGTGCGGACTACCCGCAAGCAGTGCAGGCAGGCGAGGTCGTCAACGAGTCCGAATACCGTGAGCAACTGGAGTTCGTCCAGGCGTTGCAAGGCCTGGTGAGCGCCATGCCGGCCAAGCCGGAAAAAGCCGCTCTGGAGCAGGGCATCACCACCCTTCGCGGTGCGATCACTGACCGTCAAGACGGTGCGGATGTCGCCCGTCAGGCACGACAATTGGGCGCGAAACTGGCGGTGGCCTATGAAGTCAGCCAGGCGCCGATCATCACTCCGGACCCGACCCGTGGCGCGCCGCTGTATGCGCAGCACTGTTCGGTGTGTCACGGCGATGCCGGCGCGGGCGATGGCCCGGCGGGTGTCGGGTTGACGCCGCCACCGGCCAATCTGCGCGACAACGCGCGTCTGGATCACCTGAGCCTGTATGCGATCTACAACACCCTGGGGCTGGGTGTTGAAGGGACCGACATGCCGGCTTTCGCCGATCAGCTGGACGAGCGTCAGCGCTGGGACTTGGCGACCTATATCGCCAGCTTCAGTGCCGACGCGGCTGCTGCCGGCGGCGACAAGGTCTACAACATCGCCGACCTGGCCCGTCAGACGCCGGCCGAAGTGCAGGCGGTCGATGGCCCGCAGGCGGCTGCGGTGTTCCGCGCGCAGCGGGCGCAACCGCCGCAGGTCAAGCGTGGCCCGGCGCAGTTGCTCGATTACACCGCCGCGACCCTGGACAAGAGTCTCGCGGCCTACCGTGCCGGCGACCACGATCAGGCCTATGACCTGTCGGTGGCGGCGTACCTGGAAGGCTTCGAGCTGGTGGAAAGCTCGCTGGATAACGTCGACGCCAACGTGCGCAAGGACACGGAAAAATCGCTGATGGCCTTCCGTCAGTCGTTGCAGGATGGTTTGCCGATCGAGCAGGTCGAACAGCGTCTGGACGTGGCCAAGGCCGGATTGAAGACCGCCGCCGGCCTGCTCGGCAGCGATGGCTTGAGCTGGTCGCTGAGCTACATTTCCGGCCTGTTGATTCTGCTGCGTGAAGGTCTGGAAGCGATTCTGGTGCTGGCGGCGATTCTGGCGTTCCTGCGTAACACCGGCCAGCAGTCGGCGGTGCGCAGCGTCAACGTCGGCTGGGGCCTGGCGCTGTTGGCCGGCCTGGGCACCTGGGCGCTGGCGGCGTATGTGATCGATGTCAGCGGCTCGCAACGTGAATTGCTCGAAGGCGCGACGGCGCTGTTCGCCAGCGTCATGGTGCTGTGGCTGGGCGTGTGGATGCACGACCGTCGGCATGCCGCGGCCTGGCAGGACTACATCAAGAGCAGCCTGGTGGGCGGCGGCGGACGTTTCGGTTTTGCGATCCTGGCGTTCTTCTCGGTGTATCGCGAGCTGTTCGAAGTGATTCTGTTCTACGAAACCCTGTGGCTGCAGGCAGGTCCTGCCGGTCACGACGCGGTACTGGCCGGCGGTGCGACGGCGCTGGTGCTGTTGTTCGGCCTGGCGTGGGTGATTCTGCGCGGCTCGGCGAAACTGCCGTTGACGCTGTTCTTCAGCATCAACGCCGCTCTGTTGTGCGCCTTGTCGGTGGTGTTCGCCGGACATGGCGTGAAGGCGCTGCAGGAAGCGGGCATCTTCGGCACGCGGCCGGTGCCGTTCTTCGAGTTCGACTGGCTGGGGATTCATGCCGATGCGTATTCGCTGAGCGCGCAGGCGGTGGCGATCATTGCAATTGTGGTGCTGTATGGCCGCAGTTGGGTGGCTGAGAAGCGGCGGGTGCAGGTCTCTTAAACAGCATTCGCTTCGCTCATAATCGCGGGCAAGCCCGCTCCCACAAGGTTAGTGTTGGAC
>NZ_JBSVXG010000282.1:0-6434 GCF_054070595.1 Pseudomonas sp. SDO55104_S430
TCAAAAAAACCTATAAAATCAACTTGCGACACTTATTTAAGAGTTATCCAAGAAGGTCAAAATCAAAAGCATCTGGGTATTGCGAACCAAGTTCGCATTTCAAAATCAAAAAGCATCTTGGGCAGGAGAATTTCCAAAAATTAAAACTTATGTAATAGCCATTTTTAGGTGATTTACTATCTTATGCGTATGTTAATACGGAGAATTAAAAGACGCCGTTTTTTACCTATTTCTGTTAACGCACTAAAAAAGTGCATTGAGTTTTTTATAGGTTTTTAGGTCATTTTTTTGAGTTTTCAATTTCTTGGACAGTCGTTTTTTTGCTTAAATTCAATGAAAAACGTTGTCAATAGCAAAGTAAAAATAAATTTAAGGTCGAACCTTATTAGTCAAATAGGGTTAGACCTTAATCAACGCAATCATCTGCTCATTTTTCAAACTTGAACAAGTTCAAGCTCTCAAAATGACCTTGCTTACCTATACTTATGATTTACACCGCTTTCAGCGATTAACATTCCAACGATACGAGCCACCCAAGTAATTACCAGAAGACCAACGACTATAAAGAACAAAGTCCACATCCCTTTGAAAGCACTGGCTAACAATGCAAATGGCACTACTGCTCCCCCAAGTAATACCATGCCAAGAATTGCCCAAAAACCACCCCACAGGAACCACGTTGTCAAAAGGCTGATGAGAAAGCTCAGGAGACCGAAAACATATGAGAATATGTATATAGTTGTGCCAGTAAAAACCCTAAGCCTTTTGAATATTGAAAGCGGCAACAGCACAAACAAAATCAACCCTATGCATATCCATCCTATTGATATTAACGGCGGAATTATTTGTTCGTAAGCTCTGGTAATACCTGCAAAAAACAAGAACGGTAATGCCAGCAGTCCTAGAAAAATGGCAACCCCGAACGCAATGCTCCCAGCCTTTGATAGAAATCCCATACAACCTCCTGTTGGCAAAACGCCATTCTCAATCCAATCGGGAGCAAAAATCCATTGCTAATAATTGTGTGGAATACCCCCCTACCATTCGAGTCGGGGCATATCGTGATTTCCCGGGCCAAGGAACGCGTGCGTTTTCCGGCGCGCTTTCAGCTGGTGGCGGCGATGAATCCGTGTCCCTGTGGATATCTTGGTGAGCCGACTGGCCGCTGTTCATGTACGCCGGACATGGTGCAACGCTATCGGAACAAGCTGTCGGGACCGCTGCTGGATCGCATCGATCTGCACCTTACGGTGGCCCGGGAAGCTACAGCGCTGAACCCTACGCCCAAGCCCGGAGATGACAGCAACAATGCGTCTGCGCTGGTCGCTGACGCTCGAGAGCGCCAGCAGAAACGCCAGCGCTGTGCGAATGCCTTTCTCGATTTGCCGGGGTTGAAGCGGTACTGCAAGTTATCCACAGCGGATGAGCATTGGTTGGAAACTGCCTGTGAGCGGTTGACCCTGTCGCTGCGTTCGGCGCATCGATTGCTCAAGGTGGCGCGCACGCTGGCGGATCTGGAGCGGGTGGATGAGATCAGCCGGGAGCATCTGGCCGAGGCATTGCAGTATCGGCCGGCGACTCAGTAAGGCTGAAAATTGAGTCGCCCCATCGCGAGCAGGCTCGCTCCCACAATGGATCGCCTGACACCGGACTAATGTGGGAGCGGGCTTGCTCGCGAAAGCGGTGTGTCAGCCAACACAATAGTGACTGACACGCCCTCTTCGCGAGCAAGCCCGCTCCCACAGGTTCAGTGCGGTGCCTGCGCCTTACCGAAACCGATCAACCTCAGCCCGCAGATCCGCCGCCAGCTTCTCCAGTTCCTTGGCCGTCACCGCCAGATTCGACACCACTTCACGTTGCTCGCTGTTGGCCAGCGCAATGCTTTGCAGGTTGCTGCTGAGCAAGGTCGCGGTGCTGCTCTGTTCCTGGGTCGCGGTGGTGATTGCGGCGAACTGCTGACCGGCCGAGCGGCTTTGCTCGTCGATGCGTGCCAGCGCGGCAGCGACGTTGGCGTTGCGCGACAAGCCTTCCTGCATCAGCACGTTGCCCTGCTCCATGGTGCTGATGGCGTTGCCGGTCTCCTGCTGGATGCTGTGGATCATGCCGGAGATTTCATCGGTGGCTTCACGGGTGCGCGAAGCCAGGTTACGCACCTCATCAGCCACCACCGCAAATCCACGACCCTGCTCACCGGCACGGGCCGCTTCGATGGCGGCGTTGAGCGCCAGCAGGTTGGTCTGCTCGGCAATCGAGGTGATCACCCCGACGATGCCGCCGATTTCCTGGGAACGCTGGCCGAGGGTATTGATCACCGTTGCCGTGCTGTTCAGAGCGCCGGCAATTTGTTCCAGCGACGAAGACGCCTCGTCCATGGAGGTACGACCGATCTGTGTTTGTTGGGCGTTTTCCTGGGCCAGACGCTGGGTGCTGCCCATGTTGTCGGCGATGTTCAGCGAGGTCGCGCTGAACTCTTCCACAGCGCCGGCCATGCTGGTGATTTCCCCCGACTGCTGTTCCATCCCTTCATAGGCACCGCCGGACAAACCGGACAAGGCCTGGGCACGGCTGTTGACCTCCAGCGAAGCACTACGGATGTGCTGGACCATGGTCGACAGCGCCTGGCTCATCTGGTTGAAAGCACGGGACAGCTGGCCGATCTCGTCATTGCTCGATACATTCAGACGCACACTCAGATCCCCTGCGCCCAGGGCTTCAGCCTGACGCACCAGATCCCCCAGCGGCGCGAGTTTGCTGCGCAACAGCCAGACCGCCGCACCGACCGCCAGCAACATCGCCAGCAAGCTACCAATGGCCAGACGAATACCGACGCTCCAGGTCACGGCGCTGATTTCGCTCTTCGGCATGCTCGCCACTACCGACCACGGCCCGTCCGCAAACGGCACCACGATGCTGTAGAAGTCTTCGGCCTTGTCGCTCCAGAACTCGCCCTTGCCCGGGGTTTTCGCCAGTTCTACTACGGTCGGGACCGCCTGATCCAGCGCCTCGACACCGGCAATCGGCACCAGCCACTTGCCCTGTTCGTCGAGCAAAGACAGAGAGCCGGTCTGACCGATGCGGAAGCGCTTGAGGTTTTCGAACTGGGCCTTCTGCGCGTCGGTGTAATCGAAACCGACGTACAGCACCGCAATCACCTTGCCGCTGCTGTCCCGAACCGGGGTGTACTGCGACATGTAAAAGCGTTCAAACAGCAGCGAACGTCCCACGAAACTTTGCCCCGCCATCAGGCGCGCGTAGGCCGGGTTTGCGTGATCCAGCACGGTGCCAATGGCACGGCTGCCGTCCTGCTTGCTGACGTTGGTGCTGACCCGAATGAAATCCTCGCCGCTGCGCACGAACACCGTGGCCACGCCCGCAGTCATCTGCTTGAACTGGTCCACTTCCTTGAAGTTGTTGTTGAGCACTTCACTGCCCAGGTGCAGACCCGGCGTCTGCACGCCCGCCACGGTCACCGGCTGATCCGGATGCACACTCAGACCTTCACCGAAGCGCTTCTCGAACAACCCGGCCAGACGCTGGGTGCTTTCACGCAAGGTGGCGTGGAAGGTGGTCAATTGGTCGGCCAGCAACCGGGCCTCACTGGCCAGGTGTTCTTCGCGGGTGGCGAGGTTGGCGGAGTCCAGCGAACGCAGGGCGAACAAGGTACTGCCGGTGATGACGACCGCCAGAATCACAGCGAGGGCAACGCCCAGCTGTGAGGCGATCCGGGCACGGGGATGAGACATGACTGCTCCTGGCCGAGCAACCGGATCATCCTGATCTCGATAGACGCTCAGCAAAATTTCTAATAATTGGGGGTGGCGCGTCGGACCTGCACGAGGGTCCCACAAGCAGATTTTCGGCGGCGCGCGGGAATACTTGAGTGATTAATAGGGATATGGCTCGAACGTTTCAGCCAAGACGTACGACATCAGGCAATTCCATGGCCCGGACCTCGTTTTGCAGGAAGTCGCTGAGCCTTCGCATGCGCTCGCCACCCGGACGGGTTTTCGGCCAGACCAGATAATATTTCTCACCACTGGCGACTGCCGTCGGCCAAGGCAAGCTCAAGCGACCTTGCGCCACGTCCTCAGCGACCATCAGCAGATCACCCATGGAGACGCCATAACCCCGCGCGGCGGCGATCATGCCCAACTCCAGCGTATCGAACACCTGTCCACCCTTGAGCGACACCTGTTCAGCCATGCCCATGCGTTCCAGCCAGTTGCGCCAGTCACGCCGGTCCGGTGTGGGGTGTAGCAGTTCGGTGTTGGCCAGGCGCTCGGCATCCCAAGGCGGATCGACCGGCAAATTCGGCGCCCCCACCGGAATCAATTCCTCAGGGAACAGGTAACTGGCCTCCCAGTCCGGCGGGAAATGGCCATTGCTCAGCAACACCGCGCAATCAAACGGTTCTTCGTTGAAGTCCACCGAATCGATGTCCATCCAGGCGCTGGTCAACTGCACTTCATTGCCCGGCTGCAAATGACGGAAGCGACTCAGGCGCGCCAGCAACCAGCGCATGGTCAGGGTCGACGGCGCTTTCATGCGCAGGATGTCGTCTTCGGCGCGCAAGGTATTACAGGCGCGCTCCAGTGCCGTGAAGCCTTCGCGGATCCCCGGCAACAGCAGGCGGGCCGACTCGGTGAGCTGCAGGTGACGACCGCTGCGGTGAAACAGGCGGCAGGCGAAATGCTCTTCGAGGGTGCGGATATGCCGGCTGACTGCGCTCTGGGTAATCGACAATTCCTCCGCGGCGCGTGTGAAAGAACTATGTCGCGCCGCCGCTTCAAATGCGCGCAGGGCATACAAGGGCGGAAGACGACGGGACATCAGGAAAGCTCCTACAAAGGGAATCGCTTACCCTAACAGAATCTTCCTTGCATGAGTTTGACTCATGCCATCCATCCTTTTTATCCCTTTGTGCAAAGCCCGCAGAGCGCAGAGAATCGATCCTTTCCTGTCCACTTTTACTCTCGAGCGTGATGACCATGCAGCATCCAGCACGTACTGAACTCTGGGCCATATTGCGGTTGTCGGGGCCGCTGATCGCCTCGCAGTTGGCGCACATGCTGATGGTCCTCACCGACACCCTGATGATGGCGCGCCTGAGCCCCGAAGCGCTGGCCGGCGGTTCGCTGGGTGCGGCTAGCTATTCGTTCGTGTCGATTTTCTGCATCGGCGTGATTGCCGCGGTCGGCACCCTGGTGGCGATCCGTCAGGGCGCGGGGGATATTCTCGGCGCGGCACGGCTGACCCAGGCAGGTGTCTGGCTGGCGTGGTTGATGGCGATTGGTGGCGGGCTGCTGCTTTGGAACCTCAAACCGGTGCTGCTGCTGTTCGGCCAGACGCCGACCAACGTCGAGGCGGCCGGGCAATTTCTGGTGTTCCTGCCCTTCGCCCTGCCCGGATACCTTACCTTCATGGCCCTGCGCGGTTTCACCAGCGCCATCGGCCGGGCTACGCCGGTGATGGTCATCAGCCTGGGCGGCACGGTGGCCAACTTCCTGCTCAACTACGCGTTGATCACCGGGATGTTCGGCCTGCCGAAACTGGGCCTGATGGGCATCGGTCTGGTTACCGCGATTGTCGCCAACCTCATGGCCCTGGCGCTGGCCTGGCACATTCGCCGGCATCCGGCCTACGACGCCTATCCGCTGCGCCATGGCCTGCTGAAACTCAACCGGCAATACCTGAAGGAGCTGTGGCGCCTGGGCCTGCCCATCGGCGGCACCTACGCAGTGGAAGTCGGGCTGTTTGCGTTCGCCGCGCTGTGCATGGGCACCATGGGCAGTACGCAATTGGCGGCGCATCAGATCGCTCTGCAAATCGTGTCGGTGGCGTTCATGGTGCCGGCGGGGATTTCCTATGCGATCACCATGCGCATCGGCCAGCACTACGGCGCCGGGCAATTGCAGGATGCGCGACTGGCCGGGCGGGTCGGCATCGGCTTCGGCGCAGTGGCGATGCTCTGTTTCGCGATGGTGTTCTGGCTGTTGCCGAACCAGCTGATCGGCCTATTCCTGGACCACAACGACCCGGCGTTCCGGGAGGTCATCAACCTGGCCGTGAGCCTGTTGGCGGTGGCCGCATGGTTCGAGCTGTTCGACGGCACGCAAACCATCGCCATGGGCTGCATTCGCGGTCTAAAGGACGCCAAGACCACCTTCCTGGTGGGGCTGGCCTGCTATTGGCTGATTGGCGCACCGGCGGCGTGGTGGATGGCGTTCCACCTGCACTGGGGGCCGACGGGGGTCTGGTGGGGCCTGGCGCTGGGGCTGGCGTGCTCGGCGATCAGCCTGACGCTGGCGTTTGAGTGGAAGATGAAGCGGATGATCAAGCGTGAGCCGGTCACAGCACAAAACTTCGAGGTCGCATAAACCCTTGTAGGAGCGAGGCTTGCCCGCGAAGGCGGTGTGTCAGTCAAAGTCTATGTC
>NZ_JBSVXG010000283.1:0-6397 GCF_054070595.1 Pseudomonas sp. SDO55104_S430
TCCTTTGAATGACACACCGCATTCGCGAGCAAGCCCGCTCCCACAGGGGTTTTGTGTTGTCAGCCGGGATTTGTGGAGGGGCAGGTCTTCTGCGTTCCGCTTGAGGCCTGGCTGATCAACGCCGCCAGGCGCTTGACGTTGGTCTGCTGCGCCGCCACCAGTTCATCGATTGACGGGCCTGAGCGCGTCTGCAAGGTGCTGCGGCATGACATCGTCACGACGTCGTCACTGCGCAAACGCCACTTCACATCCAGCAACCCGTATTGGCCGGGAATCGAGTCGAAGCGCTGCACTTCAATACGCACCGAGACCTTGCGTTGCGGGCTGCCGTTGACCATCTGATCGAGCATGGCGCTGCGCAGTTCGTCTACCAGGCTGGCTCCCCACCACTGGGTTTCGAGGATAGCCATGCCGGTATTGCCCTCGCGTACGACGATCTGCGGGCGATCAACTTGAGGTGGAACCGTCAGGGCTTCGATCTGGATATCGGTGGTCGCGCGAGTGTTCCCGCTCGGCATCGCCGGGGTCAGGGTGTGGAACTGAATCGGATCGCTGCGGCAGGCGGCCAGCAAGGACAGCGCGGCGATCAACGCGATTTTCAGCGGAAAAGCCATGGGTGATGCTCCTTTGGTCATTTGCTTGGCGGCCCTTTCAAATCGATTGGCGCGGCGTTGTCCGGCCGGCCGCGAATCAGCGATTCCGGATGGCGTCCCAGGTAGTCCGCGAGGTCACGCAGAGAGCGCGAAGTGCGTCCGAGCTCTTCCAGGGTCTGACCCAGTTTTTCCCTCTGCGGCGAATCGTCGGCGAGGGTCGAGTTGGCCGATTGCAGCGTGGTATTGGCCGATTGCAGGGTCTTGCTCACGTCAGTGAGGGTGTTGGAGACACCGGGCAAGGTCTTGGCGTTGAACTGGCCGAGGGTTTTGCGCATCTCCACGAGGTTGGCGTCCAGATTGCTTGCAATGCGCTCGATAGGCAGTTGATTGATCTTGGTGACCATGGCCTCGAGTTTTTCCTGCAACTGCTCCAGGCTGCCCGGAACGGTGGGGATTACCACCGGACGCGCGGTCGGATCGAACGCGACTTTCTCCGCTTTCGGGTAGAAATCCAGGGAGATGTACAACTGACCGGTCAGCAGGTTGCCGGTCCGGGCCTGGGCACGCAGACCGTTCTCGATGAACGCGCCCATGATCCGCGCTGAGCCGGCTTCGTCATTGGGGTCATGATTCAGGGCCTGGAGCATTTTGGTATGGGCCTGCCCCAGGCGCTGCGGGTAAATCACGATGCCGACATTGACGGGGAAGCTGCGTTTTTTTGCGTCGAAGTCCAGGTTGACCGACACCACCTTGCCGATCTCCACGCCGAGGAACTCCACCGGCGCATCGACCTTGAGCCCGCGCAGTGCCTGATCGAAACGCAAGGCCAGGTACTGAGCCTTGCCACTGGGCGGGGCGAGGGCGGTTTGCTGATCCTCGAAGAGCTCATAGGCATATTCTTCGGCCGCCGGTTTGTCGTTCGGGCTGTATTCGGGGGCGCGGAACGCGATGCCGCCCACCAGCAGCGACGACAGGGATTCGGTTTTTACCGCGAACCCATTGGCGCCGACGTTGACGTCAATCCCGCTGGCATTCCAGAACCGGGTGTTTTCGGTCACGTATTGATCATTGGGCGAGTTGATGAACAGGTCGATATTCACGCCCTTGCCGTCGGGGTCCAGCGCATAAGCCACCACCTGGCCGACGGGAATCTTGCGGTAGTAGACGGGGGAGCCGATGTCGAGCGAGCCCAGGTCCGGGGTGTGCAGGGTAAAGCGTTTGCCCGGTTCGCCGTAGGTGATCGGCGGCGGGTTCTCCAGGCCCTGGAAGTTCTTCGCCCGGCTGTTGTCCTGGCCGATGTCCGCGCCGATGTAGTCGCCGGACAGCAGGGTGTCGATACCCGATACGCCGCCGGCGCCGATCCGTGGCCGCACCACCCAGAACTGAGAATCCTTGCGGGTGAAGCTTTCGGCCTGCTTGGCCAGTTTAATGGTGGCGTTGACGCTCTTCTGGTCGTCGCTCAGTTCCACGTCTTCGACATGGCCGATGACCACGCTGCGGTACTTGACCTCGGTCTTGTTGGCGACCAGCCCGCTGCCGGTCTTGAAGGTCACGACGATGGTCGGTCCCTGCTGCATGATGTTGTGCACCACCAGCGAGATCCCCACCAGGACCGCGACGATCGGCACGATCCACACCAGCGACACGCTGAATCGCCGTGTCTTGATCGGCGCCTGGCCGGGGGCCTGTGGCCCGTCAGTGGCTTGTTGCTTCATCCGTGACCTCCTCAAGATATGAACCTTCGTCGCTGGTATCCCAGATCAGACGCGGGTCGAAACTCATGGCCGAGAGCATGGTGAACACCACCACCAGACCAAAGAACAGAATGCCCGCGCGCGGTTCGATGTCGGCCAGGGCCTGGAACTTCACCAGCGAAGCCACCAGGGCCACGACTATCACGTCGAGCATCGACCAGTAACCGATGACCTCGACGAAGCGGTACATTTTCGAGCGCTCCTTCTGCGCCCATAAACTCTTGCGCTGTACGGTGATCAGCAACGTACCCAGAGCGACGAATTTGATGCCCGGCACCGCGATACTGGCGATGAAAATGATCAGGGCGATGTCCCAGGCTCCGGCCTCCCAGAACTCCAGCACGCCGCTCATGATGGTGCTGTCGGCACCGTTGCCGACCATCTTGGTGTTCATCACCGGCAGCAGGTTGGCCGGTACGTAGAACACCAGCGAGGTGAGCAGATACGCCCAGGTGCGGGTCAGCGAGTTGGTCTTGCGCCGGTGCAGCGGCGCGCCACAGCGCGGGCATTCGTGGGGTTGATCGGTCATGTCGCAGGCCAGGTCACAGCTGTGGCACAGGCACAGATTCAGCTCGGCGGCTGTTGGTGGTGTTGTCTGTGAGATTGTCATTGCAGATCCCACAGGTCACGGATGTCACGGCCGGCGATACGGATCATCATCAGGCTGAGGATGGCCAGGGCGATCAGACCGATGCCGGGCAACACATCGAGGAAACCCGCGAGCTTGATCACCGCCACCATCGCGCCCAGCAGGCAGACTTCGAGCATGCTCCAGGGCCGCAGCGTTTCCAGCCAGCGCATGCAGAACTTGAAGGCCGGGGCTCGCTGATGGCCGAGAGCGAAGCAAAGGACCCAGATCAGCAGCACCAACTGGAAGATCGGGGCGATGATCATGGCGATAGCCGCCACCATCGCAATGAAGGTAATCGGCCCCAGGCTCAGTGCCAGCACCGAGTCCCACAGGGTCGCGCTGTTCTTCAGGCCTTGCAGGCTGATGCTCATGACCGGGAAGAAATTGGCGAAGATCCACAGCATCAGCGCGGTGAGGGTCAACGCCAGGCGTTGCTCGACCGTCAGGCCGTTATAACGCTGAAGCACGCCGCCGCAGCGGGTGCACAGGGTCTTCTGATGTTTGGCGAGCGTGGTTTTCTCGTACACGCAGTCGCAGTGCTCGCAAATGATCAATTGGTCTGTCGTTGCCATGGGCCAGGCTCGATGAATGCAGAATTGATGAGCACCCCCTCAATATAGAAGTGACTCGCGATTGAGCAAATCGAAAGACTGAACGAACTACGGACCGGGTTTAGTCTGACGCCACTCCATTGTGCCGAACACATACCTGTGGCGAGGGGGCTTGCCCCCGTTCGGCGGCGCAGCCGTCGTAAAACCTACATGCAAGGTTTGCCTGATGGAATGCTGGGGGCCGCTTCGCAGCCCAACGGGGCGGTGCGACGTTTCGACGAGCCCCCTCGCCACAAGGTATTGATCGCCTGTTCTGTCTTTATCAGCCAAGAACTTCACGCATGCGATACCAGAGCATGCCCAGCGCCAACAATGGCGAGCGCAACGCGCGGCCGCCGGGGAAGGTCATGTGGGGCACGGCGCTGAAGACGTCGAAACCCTGGCTGTGCCCGGCATGGATCGCTTCGCCGAGCAGTTTGGCGCACCAGTGCGTCACGTTCAGGCCATGGCCGGAATAGCCCTGGGCGTAAAACACGTTGGGGTGCTGGCTCAGGCGGCCGACCTGGGGGAAGCGATTGGCGGTGATGCCGATCTTGCCGCCCCATTGATAGTCGATGCGCACATCCGCCAGTTGCGGGAAGACCTTGAGCATCTGCGGGCGCATATAAGCCGCGATGTCCCGTGGATCACGCCCGGAATAATGGCAGGCACCACCGAACAGCAGACGCCGGTCCGCCGAGAGCCGGTAGTAATCCAGGCCGACTTTCTGGTCGCACAGCGACAGGTTGTGCGGGATCAATTGCGTCGCCAGCTCTGACGACAAAGGCTCGGTGGCGATGATATAGCTGCCGGCCGGCAGCACCTTGCCGCTGAGTTTCGGTTCGAGCTCCTCCAGATGCGCGTTGCACCCCAGTACCAGCGTGCCGGCGCGCACCGTACCGCCGGCGCAACGCACCTGCACCGTGCTGCCGTGGATGATGTCCAGGGCCGCGCTCTGCTCGAAGATCCGCACGCCCAGGCCCTGGGCCACGCGGGCCTCACCCAGCACCAGATTCAACGGGTGCAGATGACCGGAGCCCATGTCCACCAGGCCACCGGCATAGACGCCGGAATCAACCACCTGCTCACGGATCTTCCCGGGCTCGACCAGACGTATTTCGTGGACGTAGCCGGACTCCTTCAGGTGCGCATGTTCGGCCTTGAGCCCAGCAAACTGCGCCGAGGTGTTGGCCAGCTCGCAAAAGCCCCAGCGCAGGTCGCAATCGATGCCGTGCTCACGAATCCGCCGGCCCACCAGTTCCACCGACTCAACGCCGGCACGCTCCATATAGGCCACGCCCTCGGCACCCACATGCCGGGCGAAGCCGCTGACGTCATGACCGATGCCGCGAATCAGCTGCCCGCCATTGCGCCCGCTGGCGCCCCAGCCGATGCGCCGGGCCTCCAGCAAAATCACCGAGAGCCCGCGCTGAGCCAGTTCGATGGCGGTGTTGACGCCGGTAAAACCGCCGCCGATCACGCAGACATCGGCCACCAGGTCCTCATTCAGCGTGGGGAAGGGCGTCAGGTGATGGGCCGAGGCCGCGTAGTAAGACTGCGTATGTTCCTGGGTGTACTGGTTCATTGGTTGGACTTCACTTTGCTCCAGGAACGGGTCATCAGTCGCATGATCGACTGTGGCGGCGTGGTGGAGATGTAGAGCTTGTCGAGGACTTCCTGGGGCGGATACACCTCGGGATTGTTCACCAGTTCGGCATCCATGTATTGCTTGGCCGACGGGTTCGGGTTGGCGTAGCCGACCGAGGCGCTGACCTTGGCGATCACTTGCGGGTCGAGCAGGTTATTGATGAAGGCGTGAGCTTCTTTCTGGTTGCTGGCATCGGCGGGAATCGCCAGCAGGTCGAACCACAGGTTGCTGCCTTCCTTGGGAATCGCGTAGGCGATGTTCACGTTGTTCTTGGCTTCCTTGGCGCGGTTGGCGGCCTGAAACACGTCGCCGGAGTAACCGAAGGCCACGCAGATGTCGCCGTTGGCCAGGTCCGATACGTACTTGGAGGAATGGAAGTAGGTCACGTAAGGGCGGATGCTCAGCAGCTTGGCCTCGGCCTTCTTGAAGTCCTCGGGTTTTTCGCTGCGCGGGTCCATGCCCATGTAGTTGAGCACCGCCGGGAACACTTCATCCGCCGAGTCCATCATCGACACGCCGCACTGGCTGAGTTTCTTGATGTTTTCCGGCTCGAACAGCACAGCCCAGGAGTCGATGTGGTCGACGCCCAGCACTTGCTTGACCTTGTCGACGTTGTAGCCGATGCCGTTGGTGCCCCACAGGTAAGGCACGGAATGCTCGTTGCCCGGATCGTTCTTCTCCAGCAGGGCGAGCAGTTTCGGGTCGAGGTTCTTGAAGTTCGGCAGCTGCGAGCGGTCGAGCTTGAGGAAGGCGCCGGCCTTCACCTGACGGGCCAGGAAGTGGTTGGACGGCACCACCACGTCATACCCGGTGCGCCCGGCGAGCAGCTTGCCTTCGAGAGTTTCGTTGGAGTCGAAGACGTCGTAGATCACCTTGATCCCGGTCTTGGCCTGGAAGTCGGCGAGAGTGGTTTCGCCGATGTAGTCGGTCCAGTTGTAGACGCTGACGGTGGGCTGGGCCTGGGCTACGGCGCTGAACAGAGTGGCCAGGGCGAGCGGGACCATGGATTTCATTAGACGCATTTCGACACCTCTTGGAATTGTTGGAATTTTTTGGGTGATTCTTCTGGGCTTTTTGTAGGAGCGAGGCTTGCCCGCGAAAGGGGCAGCAGATTCAACATCTTCATTGCCTGACCGGACGCCTTCGCGGGCAAGCCTCGCTCCTACAGGGGAATGCGTTCC
>NZ_JBSVXG010000284.1:0-6373 GCF_054070595.1 Pseudomonas sp. SDO55104_S430
CCGGCGAACGACCGCAAAACCTGTAGGAGCGAGGCTTGCCCGCGAAGGCGTCGGTTCAGACGCCGCGGGTTTCAGACGGCAACGTGATAGGGATTCCTCGGATCATGGTTCCAGTCCAGGAACGGCTTGCCGGAGTCCACCGGGACCATTTCGATGCAGTCCTGCACGGGGCAGGTGATCTGGCACAGGTTGCAGCCCACGCATTCTTCGTCGATCACCTGATAGCTGTGGGTGCCGTCGGGTTTCTTCAGGCTGGCCACGGCCTGGTGCGAGGTGTCTTCGCAGGCGATGTGGCAGCGGCCGCAGCCGATGCAGGCCTCCTGGTCGATCTTCGCAATGACCTGATAGTTGATGTCCAGGTACTTCCAGTCCGTGGTGTTGCCCACGGCGCGTCCGGAGAACTCGGCGATGCTGGCGTAGCCCTGACTGTCCATCCAGCGCGACAAGCCGTCCTTCATCTCTTCGACGATGCGAAAGCCATGCAGCATGGCCGCCGTGCACACCTGCACCGACCCGCACCCCAACGCCATGAACTCCGCGGCATCGCGCCAGTTGCTGATGCCACCGATACCGCTGATCGGCAGGCCGGCGGTCTGTGGGTCACGGGCGATTTCGGCGACCATGTTCAGGGCGATCGGCTTGACCGCTGAACCGCAGTAACCACCGTGGGTGCTTTTGCTGCCGACGATCGGGTTGGCCACCATGCGTTCCAGATCGACGCTGGTGATCGAGTTGATGGTGTTGATCAGCGACACCGCATCGGCGCCACCACGATGGGCCGCGCGGGCGGCGACGCGGATGTCGGTGATGTTCGGCGTCAGCTTGACGATTACCGGCAGCGAGCAATAGGTCTTGCACCAGCGCGTGACCTGCTCGACGTACTCCGGCACCTGGCCGACCGCCGCGCCCATGCCGCGCTCCGGCATGCCGTGCGGGCAGCCGAAATTCAGTTCGATGCCGTCGGCGCCGGTGGCTTCCACCAGCGGCAGGATGTGTTTCCAGGATTCTTCGACGCAGGGCACCATCAGCGACACGATCAGCGCGCGGTCCGGCCAGTCCTTCTTGACCTGGGTGATTTCCCGCAGGTTGATCTCCAGCGAACGGTCGGTGATCAGCTCGATGTTGTTGAAGCCGAGAACCTCTCTGTTAGCTCCGTAGTGCGCCGAATAGCGCGACGACACGTTGACCGCCGCCGGGTCTTCACCCAGGGTTTTCCAGACCACGCCACCCCAGCCGGCCTCGAAGGCGCGGACCACGTTGTAGGCCTTGTCGGTGGGCGGCGCGGAGGCCAGCCAGAACGGATTGGGGCTTTTGATGCCGGCGAAGACAATCGACAGATCGGCCATTTACGCAGCCTCCACGTTGAGCATCAGTTGAGCATGAATGGCCTCGGCGGCCCGTTTGCCGTGCTGCACCGCCTGCACGGTGAGGTCCTGGTCGAGGCTGGTGCAGTCGCCGCCGGCATACACGCCGGGGATGCTGGTGCGCAGGTTCTCGTCCACCAGCAGGCGATCGCCCTGGCGCTTGAGTTGACCGGCCAGCGGGTCGGCGAGGGCGCTGTCGTCGAAGCTCTGACCGATGGCCTTGAAGATCGCGTCGGCGGCCAGTTCGAAGGTTTCGCCGGTAGTTTGCAGGCGGCCCTCCACCAGATGGGTACGGGCGAAACGCATGCCGCGCACCTGGCCCTGATCATCGAGCAACACTTCTTCCGGTTGTGCCCAGGTCAGCAGACGCACCTGATTGGCCTTGGCGATCTCCTGTTCGTGGTGGGTGGCGCCCATGTCCTCGACGCCACGCCGATACACAAGGTTGACATCGTGGGCACCGAGGCGAGCCATTTGCACCGCCATGTCGATGGCGGTGTTGCCGGCGCCGAGGACGATGGCGTGGTCGGCCAGCGGCAGTTGGGTCAGGTCATCGGCCTGGCGCAGTTCGCGGATGTAGTCGGTGGCGGCGAGCAGGCCGGGGGCCTCTTCGTTTGCCAGACCCAGTTGTTTGCTGGCGTTCAGGCCAAGGCCGAGGAACACCGCATCGAATTGCTGATGCAGTTCGCTGAGGCTCAGGTTGTCGCCGAGTTTGTGCCCATGGCGGATTTCGATACCGCCGATCTCCAGCAGGAAATCCAGTTCCTTCTGTGCGTAGTCGTCCACCAGCTTGTACTTGGCGATGCCGTATTCATTCAGGCCGCCGGCCTTTTCCCGTGCTTCGAAAATCACCACGTCGTGGCCGTGCATGGCGCTGCGATGAGCGCAGGACAATCCGGCGGGACCTGCGCCAACCACGGCGATGCGCTTGCCGGTGGCGGCGGCCCGAGGGAAGGGGTGCTGGCTGAAATGCGCGTTGTCCACGGCATAGCGCTGCAGCAGGCCGATCAGCACCGGCGCGCACTCATGGACGTTGTTGCGCACACAGGCTTGCTGGCAAAGGATTTCCGTCGGACACACCCGCGCACAGCTGCCGCCGAGGATGTTGGCCGAAAGGATTTTTTGCGCGGCGCCCTGGACGTTGTCCTGGTGGATGTTGCGGATGAAAGAGGGAATGTCGATCTCGCTGGGGCAGGCATTGACGCAGGGCGCGTCGTAGCAATACAGGCAGCGCGAGGCTTCCAGGTGGGCTTGTCGGTCGTTGAGCGGCGGCGCCAGGTCGGTGAAATGACCGGCGAGGACGGCCGCGTTCTCGTACGGATGCGGGAGATGGGTCAGGGTCTTGATCACGGTTTTGGCCTCACGGTGATGGAGGTGCTGCCTCTGTTGGGCATTTTTTTGTTGCCTGTACCGGCCTCATTGCGAGCAGGCTCGCTCCCACAGCAGTTGTGTAGCGTTCACGAAACCTGTGGGAGCGAGCCTGCTCGCGATGGCCGAAGGCCTGGATCTCAGCGTTTCACGGCAACCGGCTGACTCAACTCAGCCCGCTTGCTCAGCAAGTCGAACACCGCCGGATACGCCGGCCGTTCGATGTAGCGCCCCGCCCCCCTTTCGGCGCGCAGGTCGCCGTCGGCCCAGACCACCCGGCCCTGGCTGATGGTGTGGCTGGGTACGCCGCGCACGGTCTTGCCTTCGAAGATGTTGAAGTCGACCTGCTGGTGATGAGTCTTGGCCGAAATCGTCCGCGTGCCGTTCGGATCCCACAGCACCAGATCGGCATCGGAACCCACGCGGATCGCGCCTTTGCGCGGGTAAAGGTTAAAGATCTTGGCGGTGTTGGTAGAGGTCAGGGCAACGAAGTGCTGCATCGAGAAGCGCCCGCTGTTGACCCCTTCGTCCCAGAGCACGGCCATGCGGTCTTC
Organism: Pseudomonas sp. SDO55104_S430; assembly: GCF_054070595.1. Lineage (NCBI taxonomy): Bacteria > Pseudomonadati > Pseudomonadota > Gammaproteobacteria > Pseudomonadales > Pseudomonadaceae > Pseudomonas > Pseudomonas sp. SDO55104_S430. The sequence continues at coordinate 3,287 of NZ_JBSVXG010000284.1, forward strand.
GATGCCGGCGGTGCCGTTGGGGATCTTGCTGAAGTCGTCCTTGCCGGCAGCTTTCTGCTCAGCGCAGAAGCAGCAGTGATCGGTGGCGGTGGTGTGCAGATTACCCGCCTGCAGGCCATGCCAAAGCGCTTCCTGATGGCCGCGCGGGCGGAACGGCGGGCTCATTACGTAACCGGCGGCGGTTTGCCAGTCCGGGTGCTGATAGACGCTGTCGTCCAGCAGCAGGTGCCCGGCCAGTACTTCGCCGTAGACCGGCTGGCCCTTGGCCCGGGCATAGGTAATTTCATCGAGGGCTTCCTTGGTCGAGACGTGCACCAGGTACAGCGGCGTGCCGAGGGTTTCGGCGATGCGGATCGCCCGGCTCGCGGCTTCGCCTTCCACCTGGGAAGGGCGCGACAGCGGATGCGCTTCCGGCCCGGTCATGCCTTGGGCCATCAGCTTGCGTTGCAGGTGAAACACCAGCTCACCGTTTTCCGCGTGCACCGTAGGTACCGCGCCCAGTTCCAGGCAGCGCTCGAAACTCGCCACCAGGGTGTCGTCCGCTGCCATGATCGCGTTTTTGTAAGCCATGAAGTGCTTGAAGCTGTTGACCCCGTGATGGTTCACCAGCTCGGCCATTTCCTCGCGCACCTGTTCGCTCCACCAGGTAACGGCGACGTGAAAACCGTAATCGGAAGCGGATTTTTCCGCCCAGCCGCGCCACTGATGGAAGGCTTCCATCAACGACTGCTGAGGGTTGGGAATCACGAAGTCGATGATCGAGGTGGTGCCGCCGGCCAGACCCGCCGCCGTGCCGCTGTAGAAGTCTTCGCTGGCCACGGTGCCCATGAAGGGCAGTTGCATGTGAGTGTGGGGATCGATGCCGCCGGGCATCAGGTACTGCCCGCTGCCGTCGAGCACTTCGGCGCCTGCGGGTATGTCGAGATTGTCGCCGATGGCCTTGATCACGCCGTCTGCGCAATACACATCGGCGCGATAACTTTCATCATGGGTAACAACGGTAGCGCCACGGATCAACAGAGACATTCCGGATTCCTCGCAGGCATGACCGACTGATGCCGGTTCTGGATTTTTATATACAGCCAGCGTTGAAGGTTTATTCCTGTCAACGCTGTCAGGAATAAACGCTAGTCGCAGTTACGGGAATCGGCAAGAATATTTTTCATATGCTTATTCCTGTTTTAAGTAATTGATTAATAGAGATAAAAACTAAGAATCAGCAAAATGGTGCGGCCGCTCCCCATTTTGACGCACTTGACAGGATCGAAATATGGTCGAGATTTCCTATGTGAAATCAGCTGTTTGAGGCGCGCAATATTTAATGCGTTACATTCGTAAATAGATTAAATGCACCAGATTGAGTCCGGACTATTCGGATAACTTGACCGTGACAAGTAGCCGAGGCACCCGATCAATAAATAAAACTGATAAACATCAGTTGCTTGCAAAGTGTTTATGGAACTGCCCGATGCGCAAGCGAGGAGTGCGGCACAGTTATTGATGTCGCGAGCCTCGAATGAGCAAAAAAATAATTCAAAGAACAGTGGAGCGGCCATGCAACAGAACAGATCCCAAGTGATCGAGCGCGAAGGCTTGTTTGAGCTCGAAGCCGGCAGCGATGTCCTCGACAGCCCCCGTTACAACCACGACATGGCACCGACCAAGGTGCACGAACGAACCTGGAACAAATGGCACATCACCGCGTTGTGGGTGGGTATGTCGATCTGCGTGCCGACCTACACCCTGGGCGGAGTGCTGACCGCCTATTTCGGCCTGACCGTGGGCGAAGCACTGCTGGCGATCCTGTTCGCCAACATCATCGTGCTGATTCCCCTGACCCTGAACGCCTTTCCCGGCACCAAGTACGGCATCCCGTTCCCGGTGTTGCTGCGCTCCTCGTTCGGCATCCTCGGCTCGAACATTCCGTGCCTGATCCGCGCCCTGGTGGCGTGCGGCTGGTTCGGTATCCAGACGATGTTCGGCGGGCTGGCCATTCACCTGTTCCTCGGTTCGGTGTTCGAGGGCTGGAAATCCTTGGGCGGCACCGGTGAAGTCATCGGCTTCATGATGTTCTGGGCCTTGAACCTGTGGGTGGTGATTCGCGGCGCCGAGTCGATCAAATGGCTGGAAACCCTGTCCGCGCCGCTGCTGGTGGCGGTGGGCGTGGGGCTGCTGGTGTGGGCGATGCCGAATGTGTCGATGACCGAACTGCTGGCGATTCCGGCCAAGCGTCCTGAAGGTGCCAGTGTGGTCAGTTACTTCGCCGCAGGTCTCACGGCGATGGTCGGCTTCTGGGCCACGCTGTCGCTGAACATTCCGGACTTCAGCCGCTATGCCGAAAGCCAGAAGGCACAGATCGTCGGGCAGATCATGGGGTTGCCGCTGACCATGTTCCTGTTTGCCGCGCTGGGTGTAGTGATGACTGCTGCTTCGGTGAAGCTGGTGGGTGTCACGGTGTCCGACCCGGTGACGCTGATCGGCCACATCCAGAGCCCGGTGTGGGTCGCGCTGGCCATGGCGCTGATCATCATCGCCACGCTGTCCACCAACACTGCGGCGAACATCGTCTCGCCGACCAACGACTTTCAGAACATCGCCCCCAAGGTGATCAACCGCACCAAGGCGGTGATGCTCACCGGTTTCGTCGGCCTGGCGCTGATGGCCCATGAACTGCTGAAGAAGCTGGGGCTGATCGTGTCCGATATCAGCCTGGAGACCGTGTATTCCAACTGGCTGCTGGGCTATTCCAGCCTGTTGGGACCTATCGCCGGGATCATGGTGGTGGACTATTTCCTGATCAAGAAACAGCAACTGGACCTTGCCGGGCTCTATCGCGATGACGTGTACCCGGCGTGGAACTGGAACGGGTTTTTCGCCTTCGGCGTGCCGGTGGTGCTGACGCTGCTGTCCCTGGGCAGCGATGCGTTCAGCTGGTTCTACAGCTATGGCTGGTTTACCGGATCGGCGCTGGGTGGGTTGATCTATTACGGGTTGTGCGTGATGCGCTCGAGCCCGTCGGTCGTGAAATCTGCGGTGTGAAGACTGGCCTCTTCGCGGGCAAGCCTCGCTCCTACAGGATTTCGCCTG
>NZ_JBSVXG010000285.1:0-6343 GCF_054070595.1 Pseudomonas sp. SDO55104_S430
GCTCCTACAGGTCCCCCGTTGTCTGTAGGAGCGAGGCTTGCCCGCGAAGACGTCCGGTCAGGCAACACGCCACTCAATACCCGCCCCCGCTTCCGGCCACACCCCGCCAGGCCGTATAGTTGCCCCATTCACGCTTTTACGAGATCCCCCATGAGTCAGCAAACGCCGTACATCTTCGACGCCACGACTGCCGATTTCGACCAGTCGGTGATCGAGAACTCTTTCCACAAACCGGTACTGGTGGATTTCTGGGCCGAATGGTGTGCGCCGTGCAAAGTGCTGATGCCGATGCTGCAGACCATCGCCGAGAGCTATCAGGGCGAGTTGCTGCTGGCCAAGGTCAACTGCGATATCGAGCAGGACATCGTCGCCCGCTTCGGCATTCGCAGCCTGCCGACCGTGGTGCTGTTCAAGGATGGCCAGCCTGTCGATGGCTTTGCCGGCGCGCAACCCGAGTCGGCCGTTCGCGCCCTGCTCGAACCCCATGTCCAGATGCCGCCACCGGCCGCGGCCGATCCGTTCGAACAGGCCCAGGCGCTGTTCGATGACAGTCGTTTTGCCGACGCCGAAGCCATCCTCACCGTCCTTTTGGGCGAGGACAACACCAACGCCAAGGCGCTGATCCTCTACGCGCGCTGCCTCACCGAGCGCGGTGAACTGAGCGAAGCGCAAACGGTGCTCGATGCGGTCAAGAGCGATGAGCACAAGGCAGCCCTTGCCGGCGCCAAGGCGCAGATCAAGTTCCTGGGCCTGGCCAAGGACCTGCCCGACGCCGCCGACCTGAAGGCGCGCCTGGCGAAAGATCCGCAGGACGATGAAGCGGTTTATCAGCTGGCCGTGCAGCAACTGGCTCGCCAGCAGTACGAGGCGGCGCTCGATGGTCTGCTGAAGCTGTTCATGCGCAACCGCAGCTACAGCGAAGGTTTGCCGCACAAGACGTTGCTGCAGGTGTTCGAGCTGCTGGGTAATGATCACCCGCTGGTGACCGTGTACCGTCGCAAGTTGTTCGCTGCGCTTTATTAAGATCAAAAGATCGCAACCAGCAGTTCCCCCGTAGAAGCTGCCGGCTGCGATCTTTTTCGTTTCACTCGATCCAGCGGTAAATCGGCGTATCCGCGCCACTCTCCACTTTCACATCCGAACTGTGCCGCAGGCGCACCAGCAGCCGCTTGCCTGAAACCGCGTTGCCGGTCAGCCCTTCCAGCTGATCCAGCAGATCCGGCCCGCTCAATTGACCGGCCTTGCGCAGCAAATCCCTGGCGATCTGCCACAGCGCCTCATCCTGATTCGGCGCTTTGGCCGGTGTTGCGACGACCTCGGTTTTTTCCACCTGCAATTGCGCGCCGAACCGCGCCCAGTCGGCCTCATCCATCTCCAGCGTCAAATCCACCGGCCACTCGCCGATGCTTCCGCGAATTCGCAACATAGGTCTGCTCCCGCATATTTCTTCGCTGCATGCTCCCATGGGACTTGTGCAACGCCAAGCAGGCAGTCAAACTCTCCGCACTTACGTTATAAGATTACATAACATTTCTTTCATTTGCTTTCCGGAGATTCGCCATGCGTCGTCTGTTGCTCGCTTTGCCGTTTGCCCTGTTGCCGCTGGCTGTCGCCCATGCTGCAGACGAGCATGATCATGACCACGACCATGAGCACGGCAGCCTTGGTGCCCACGAACACGGTGTCGGGCGCCTGAACGCAGCGCTGGATGGCCAGACCCTGGAGCTGGAACTGGATAGTCCGGCGATGAATCTGGTGGGCTTCGAACACGCCGCCACCACTGACGCCGACAAGGCCAAGGTCGTCGCCGCCCGCAGCCAGCTGGAAAACCCGCTGGCGCTGTTCAGCCTGCCGAAGGCCGCCGGTTGCGTTGTGACGAGCCAGGAGCTCAATAGCCCATTGTTCGGCGACAAGCCGGACGCCGACGATGATCACGATGAAGACGCCAAAGACGAACATCATCACGACCACAGCGAAATCCACGCCCACTACAGCTTCACCTGCGCCACTCCGGCCGCGCTGAAAACCCTGGACCTGGCGAATATCTTCAACACTTTCCCGGCGACCCAGAAAATTCAGGTACAACTGATCAGCCCGAACGGGCAGCAAGGGGTGGAAGTCACAGCCAAGGCTGCGTCCCTGAAATTCTAAATTCACTTGTAGGAGCGAGGCTTGCCCGCGAAGGCGTCCTGACAGGCAACATCAATGTTGACTGTAATGGCCTCTTCGCGGGCAAGCCTCGCTCCCACAGTGGATTGTGTTGAATGTGAAAATTGAGACAAATCTCCAACTCAATGAAATCGGCGCCATGACCCAAGCACTCATCGAACTGTCCGACCTGGGCTTCAGCTGGCCCGGTCATCCACCGCTGCTGGACATCCCGGCCTTTCGCCTGGAACCGGGCGAAACCCTGTTCCTCAAGGGCCCCAGCGGCAGTGGCAAGACCACCCTGCTCGGCCTGCTCGGCGGTGTGCAAAAGCCCGATCGCGGCAGCATCCGCCTGCTCGGGCAGGAGCTGACGCAACTGTCGGCCGGCGCCCGCGATCACTTTCGCGTCGACCACACCGGCTACATCTTCCAGCAGTTCAACCTGCTGCCGTTTCTGTCTGTGCGGGAAAACGTCGAGTTGCCCTGCCACTTCTCCAGGCTGCGCGCCCAGCGGGCGAAGCAGCGGCACGGCAGCGTCGACCAGGCCGCCGCGACACTGCTCGCCCACCTCGGCTTGAAGGATGAACACATCCTCAGCCGCCGCGCCGATTCACTGTCCATTGGCCAACAACAACGGGTCGCCGCCGCGCGGGCCTTGATCGGCCAACCGGAACTGGTGATCGCCGACGAACCGACCTCCGCCCTGGACTACGACGCCCGCGAAAACTTCATTCGCCTGCTGTTCGCCGAATGTCGCGAGGCCGGTTCGAGCCTGCTGTTCGTCAGCCATGACCAGAGCCTGGCGCCGCTGTTCGATCGTCATCTGTCGCTGGCCGAACTCAATCGCGCCGCCACTGTTTCCGAGGTCTGAGATGTACTTGTTTCGTCTAGCCATGGCCAGTCTGGCTAACCGCCGCTTCACCGCGATCCTCACCGCCTTCGCCATCGCCCTGTCGGTCTGCCTGCTGCTGGCCGTGGAACGGGTGCGCACCGAGGCCAAGGCCAGCTTCGCCAGCACCATCAGCGGCACCGACCTGATCGTCGGCGCGCGTTCGGGCTCGGTGAACTTGCTGCTGTACTCGGTGTTCCGCATCGGCAATGCCACCAACAACATCCGCTGGGACAGCTTCGAACACTTCGCCAGCAACCCGAAGGTGAAGTGGGCGATTCCGATGTCTCTCGGCGATTCCCATCGCGGTTATCGGGTGATGGGCACCACCGAGGCCTACTTCGAGCATTACCAGTACGGTCGCCAGCAACACCTGGAACTGGCCGATGGCCGCGCCTTCGCCACCGATCCGTTCGAAGTGGTGCTCGGCGCCGAAGTGGCGGACGCCCTGCACTACAAGCTCGGCGACAAACTGGTGCTGGCGCACGGCGTGGCGGCGATCAGCCTAGTCAAGCATGACGACAAGCCATTTACCGTGGTCGGCATTCTCAAGCGCACCGGCACCCCGGTGGACCGCACGTTGCACATCAGCCTCGGTGGCATGGAGGCGATTCACATCGACTGGCACAACGGCGTTCCGGCCCGGGGCAACGAGCGGGTCAGCGCCGATCAGGCGCGCAACATGGACCTCAAGCCGCAAGCGATCACCGCGTTCATGCTCGGCCTCAACAGCAAGATTTCCACCTTCGCCCTGCAGCGTGAAATCAACGAATTCCGTGGCGAACCGATGCTGGCGATTCTGCCGGGCGTGTCGCTGCAGGAGCTGTGGAGCTTGATGGGCACGGCGGAAAAAGCCTTGTTCGTGGTCTCGCTGTTTGTGGTGCTGACCGGGTTGATCGGCATGCTCACGGCGATTCTCACCAGCCTCAACGAACGTCGCCGGGAGATGGCAATTCTGCGTTCGGTCGGCGCGCGGCCCTGGCATATCGCGACCTTGCTGGTGCTCGAAGCGTTTGCCCTGGCGCTGGCGGGGGTGGCCGCTGGCCTTGCGCTGTTGTATGTGTGCATCGCCGCAGCCCAAGGTTACGTCCAGGCCAATTACGGGCTGTATCTGCCGCTGGCATGGCCAAGCGAGTATGAATGGACGCTGCTTGCTGGCATTCTGCTCGCCGCCCTGTTAATGGGCAGCGTGCCGGCCTGGCGCGCGTATCGCCAATCCCTGGCCGATGGCCTGTCGATCCGTTTATGAGGATGTTGAAAATGCCCCGCGCTCTGCTTGCGCTGTTGATGCTGGTCGCCCTGCCGCTGTGGGCAGCCGAGCCGAAGGAGCTGACCTGGTCGGAGATGATTCCGCCGGACGCCATGCCGGTGGTGCCGGACATGACGCCCCTGCACGACTTGTCGAAGATGAGCGATGCGCTGTCCGCCGAATCGGCGCCGGCGGCCAAACAAAGCGTGCCGAATGCGCCGGTGGTCAAGACCCTGGATGGCCAGGACATTCGCTTGCCGGGCTACATCGTGCCGCTGGAAGTGAATGAGGAAGGCCGCACCACGGAGTTCCTGCTGGTGCCGTACTTCGGCGCCTGCATCCACGTTCCGCCACCGCCGTCGAACCAGATCGTGCATGTCAAAAGCGAGGTGGGGGTGAAGGTCGACGAGCTGTATCAGCCGTACTGGGTCGAAGGGCCGATGCAGGTCAAGGCGTCCACCAGCGAGCTGGCGGATGCCGGGTATCAGATGCAGGCGGACAAGATCTACATGTACGAATTGCCGGAGTGATTCCGGCAGATTTGTATTGTTTGAAAGTCCGTCTTCGCGAGCAAGCCCGCTCCCACCCTGGAATGCATTTCAAATGTGGGAGCGGCGGTGCGACGATTCGACTTGCTCGCGAAGAGGCCATCAAAATCACCCCAAGGCTCACGTCTTCACTGTTTCCTTGAGCTGAGTCAAAAGACCGAATCGTTAGCCGCCTTACCATTGGACATCAAAAATTTTTAACGTCCTTTGGAGCCCCCATGAACAAGTCCCTGCTCGGCGCCACGCTGTTTGCTCTCGCGCTCGCAGCCCCGCTCGCCCACGCCCACGAAAAAGGCGACATCCTCCTGCGTGCCGGCGCGATCACCGTTGACCCCAATACCGACAGCTCCACCGTGAAGGTCGATCAGGGTCCATTGAGTGGTGCCGATCTGGGCGGCAAGGCGACGCTGAGCAGCGACACGCAGCTGGGCCTGAACTTCGCCTACATGATCACCGACCACCTGGGCATCGAACTGCTGGCGGCCACGCCGTTCGAGCATGACGTGAAACTCAAGGGCACCGCCCTGAGCGCAGCCAACGGCAAGCTCGGCAGCTTCAAACAACTGCCGCCGACCCTGAGCCTGGTGTACTACCCGCTCGACTCCAAGTCGGCGTTTCAGCCTTACGTCGGTGCGGGCGTCAACTACACCTGGATGTACGACGAACACCTGAGCAGCGAAGCCCGCGCCAACGGTTTCAGCAACTTCAACACGAAAAACTCCTGGGGCGTGGCCTGGCAAGTTGGTGCGGACTACATGCTGACCGACCACATCCTGCTCAACGCCCAGTTGCGCTACATCGACATCGAAACCCGCGCGACCGTGGAAAACAACGCCGTCGCACCGGGCACCCGGGCACGAGTCAACGTGGACGCAGATCCATTCGTGTACATGGTCGGTGTGGGCTACAAGTTCTAAAAATCGTTCACGTGGTGGGAACGAGCTGTAAAAAAAGGCGCCTGATGGGGCGCCTTTTTTCTATTCCTGCATTTTTTCCTCTGTGGGAGCGAGCCTGCTCGCGAAAAACGCAAGAACGCCGCGGAGTATCAGGCGTTGAGCGTCATCGTTCACGAACATCGCGAGCAGGCTCGCTTGTATGGTAGGACTTGAAGGGAGGAGGAGGGACAAGGCTCGTTTCTGACTGTTGACGCAGTGCAGACCGTGGGAGATTTCGCCCCTCCTCCTTTCACCCAAGCGCCGATAAAGAATGCATCTGGCTAGTGACCGACGATAGGAACAAGCCTGCGCCTCTGGGTGGCCCCTCAAGTGCTCAAACCATATCCCGGAGGAAGTCCTGTGGCAATGCCAGTCCCAGTCTCAAAACCCATCGTGGGCGTGGATGTCGCCAAGAGTGAGCTGGTGATTTACAACGCTGAACTGGATCTGCTTGAAAAGATTCCCAACACCAAACCAGCCATCAACAAGTGGTTGAAGGCCCTGCCGGGCGCCGTGGCGATTGAGTCCACCAATATCTACCACCTGGAATTTGCAGATCTGGCCTATGCAGCCG
>NZ_JBSVXG010000286.1:0-6299 GCF_054070595.1 Pseudomonas sp. SDO55104_S430
AGGACGCCTTCGCGGGCAAGCCTCGCTCCTACAGTGGGGGGATGTTACTTGCGGCGGCTGAAGCGCTTGACCAGGACTTCCTTGCGATGCACGCCCAGGTACTCTTCGATATCGGTTTTTATTTCCGCATACCGGGCGGGATTGAAGGTGATGAACGACTTGCCGTGAAAGACATCCAGGGAAGAGGTCTTCCAGTCGACGAACAACACTCCACCATCATTGCTTCCGCCCTGATGATCAATGGCCGCAATCGCGATCAGGATAATTCCATTGCCCATCTGCTCGACGGGTATCGTTGACAGCCGAACGCCTTCTGCCTTCTTCGATTCGACGTTCAACAAGTTGATCGCATCGGGTTCCTTTTTCAGTGCGTCCAAAGTGGAACTGGTGACCGCACTGAGTACAGCGGCACCTGGAACTGCAGCTTTTGCCGCTTCGACGGCGGCCTGAATAATATCGACCATGACATTATCCATTTCGACCTTGAGTGCACTGGCGCTGTATTTGGAATAACCCTTGTCCGCCACGAAACAGCCAAGATCCTCCATGCACTTGGCGAAGGCGTGATACCAGGCCTTGGGGTCGGAATTACCGGGTACTTCGTAGTTGGCTTCCATCTTCGACATGGTGATCAGGTTTTCAATGATCGCCATATTCTCGACGCTGATCTTGTCACCGTAACCCACCAGGCTGTTTCCCAGCACCAATGCATCCAGTTCCTTGGTCGGGCTGGTCGCTATTGTGGAAACCAGGGAACGAGCGCGTCTGCCGGCAGGCAAAGCGGCTTTGCGTTTCGCAACGCATTCCCTGATGAAATCAACACTGTGCGAAACACTGACCGAACTTTCAAAAACGTCCATGTATAAATTCCCTTTATTGAATAATTGGCGTTCCATCCAGGAACGGCAAAAACCTACTCCAACTTGTCCAGAGCAACAACTTCAAGCAAATACAGCATATGTATGCGCGCAAACATAAACCGGATTGCCCAACATCTTGAGCAATCCGGTTTGTTTAAAAGATGATTATTGGATAGGCGTAAGTTTGTCGCCGTAACTGCGCGGTGTATAAACCCATGGACGACCGTCGGCACGAGGAATCACCCGCGTCGTCGAAGACCCGATGATCACCATGGTCCGCATGTCCACCTGATCGACCGTCAGCTCACCCAGGGTGGTGACGCGCAACGTCTGCCCCGGACGGCCAATGTCCCGCCCCAGCACTACCGGCGTTTGAGGCTCACGATGACGGGCGACGATCTCCAGCGCCTGCCCGAGTTGCCATGGGCGTGAACGGGAGATCGGGTTGTAGAACGCCAGGGCCAGATCGGCCTGGGCCGCCAGATCCAGGCGCGTCTCGATGATCGACCAGGGTTTGAGGTTGTCCGACAGCGACATCACGCAGAAGTCATGCCCCAGCGGCGCGCCGGCCTGGGCCGCCGTTGCCAGCGAGGCGGATACGCCCGGGAGCATTTCCAGATCGACGCTGTGCCACGCCGGGTCAGAAGACTCATGAAGCGCCTCAAGCACGGCGGCTGCCATGGCGAAGACACCGGGATCACCCGACGAGACCACCACCACCGATCGCCCTTGAGCCGCCAGCTCAAAAGCATGGCGCGCCCGCTGCATTTCTTCGCGGTTATCGGTGCAATGCAGCACCTGATCGTCGCGGAAAGGGCCGGCCATCCGCACGTAGGTTTCATACCCCAGCACATCATTGGCCCGCGCCAGTTCTGCCTTCACCGCCGGCGCCATCAACTCGGCGGCACCCGGTCCCAGACCGACCACGGCCAGACGCCCGCGAGGACGACCGATCTGCGACAGGTCCAAGGGTTGCTCGGCGACCGCGATCGTAATTCGCTCATCGCCAAGCATGGAAACCGGCCGCGGGATCGCCTTAGCCAGATCATCACTGGCAAAACGCAACGGCACACCCAACTCGAGCGCAGCTTCATGCAGCGGCGCGCTGGCCATTTCCGTATCCGCGGCCAGCAGACACGCCACCGATTGCACCGCAATTTTTGCCTGATGCAGCGCTTCGCGAATCGCCTTCGCCAGATCCGCAATCCCCGCGCTGACTGCAACCACAACGCTACGGGGATAGATCAGCAATTCATTGGCCGAAGGCAGGCGCTCACCAGGACCGACATGCACCGCCAACCGCGCCTCGGCATCCTCAGGCAACTGCGCCTGCGCCAGCCACGGTGCCGAGCCTTCGATACGCACCGTTTCGCCCGCCAGCAAATCGGACACGAAACGCTTGCCCAACTCCAGGTCCGCCAGCGCATAGCCGCTCGGCGGGTTGAGCAGGCAAGTGCCGAAACGCAGTTCGCCGCTGGTGGTAATCGCAGGCGCCACGTTCAACCCGGCAGCGATTTCCCGCGCCATGACGTTCACGCCGCCCAGGCCACCGAGCAACGGCACCACTGCACTGCCATCTTCCGCCACCGCCAGTACCGGCGGTTCGGCGCCTTTTTCCAGCAGCATCGGTGCGAGGGTACGAATCACGATGCCCGCCGCGCACAGGGCGATGATGGGCGTGTCCTGTTGATAAAGCTCACGCAGGGTCGCGCCGAATTCCTCATAGGCACAGTCCGCGCCATCGACCCGCCCGGCCATTCCGTGGATCAGGGCACCGGGGTAAATCTGCGCAATCTTGCGTGCGGTGACGAGGCTGCCATTGCCGAGAATGACAATCGCCGGAGCTGGACGGGTCATCAGCCTTGCCACCTTTCACCGGGAACGATGATCAACGAGAAGTACGGCGACGACATCGGCTCGACCTCATCCAGCGGGACGATTTTCTGGTTGGCCATGGTCGCGCGCTCGACGTACAGCGCCCGCTCGGCCAGCCCCAGTTCTTCCAGCACCTGGCGCACCTTGGGAAAGTTGCGGCCCAGTTTCATGATCACCGCGGCATCGGCATCGGCCAGGCGACGCTTGAGTTCGTCGTGGGGCAGCACGCCGGACAACACCGACAGACTCTGGTTGCGATACACCAGCGGCGCGCCGAGCACCGAAGCGCCACCGAGCATCGAGCACACGCCCGGCACCACTTCGGCCTGATAACGCTCGGCGAGGCGGTCGTGCAGGTACATGTAGGAACCGTAGAAGAACGGATCGCCCTCACAGATCACCGCCACGTTGCGGCCCGCGTTCAGATGTTCGGCCAGTTGCTCGCTGGCGGTGTCGTAGAAATCGCTGATCACCTGCTCGTAGGAGAGCGGCGCCGGCAGCACTTCGGTGGTGACCGGGTAAACCAGCGGCAGCAGGGTCTGGGCATCCTGCAGGTGCGCCTCGATGATGCCGAACGCATTGCCCTTCTTGCCCTTGGCGACGAAGTACGCCACCACCGGCGATTCGCGCAGCAGGCGCAGGGCCTTGACGGTAATCAGTTCCGGATCACCAGGGCCCACGCCGAGGCCGATCAAACGTCCAGGTTGCTGCATCATTCGATCTCCGTGGCGAGGGCATTGACGGCAGCGGCAGCCATGGCGCTACCGCCCAGGCGACCCTGCATGATGACGAAAGGCACGCCACGGCTGTCCGCCGCGAGCATGGCCTTGGATTCGGCGGCGCCGACGAAGCCTACCGGGAAGCCAAGAATCAGCGCCGGTTTCGGCGCGCCGGCGTCGAGCATTTCCAGCAGGTAAAACAGTGCGGTCGGGGCATTGCCGATCACCACCACACTGCCTTCCAGATGCGGGCGCCACAGTTCCAGCGCGGCGGCGGAACGGGTGTTGCCCAGCTCCCGGGCAAGCTCGGGCACGCTGTCATCGCGCAGGGTGCAGATGACCGGGTTGTTGGCCGGCAAGCGCGCGCGGGTCACGCCTTCGGAGACCATCCGCGCATCGCACAGGATCGGCGCACCGGCGGCCAGCGCATCGCGCCCGGCCTTGCCCGCGCCTTCGGAAAACTGCAAACCGTCGATGGCCTCGACCATGCCGCAGGCGTGAATCACCCGCACCGCGAGTTTTTCCAGATCGGCCGGGATTCGCGCCAGGTTCGCCTCGGCGCGAATGATCGCGAAGGAATTGCGATAGATCTCCTGACCGTCGCGGATGTAATCAAGCATCGAGGGGGCTCCGTGAGCGGGCGTCGAGCAAGGCCGCGACCGCTTCAATAGTAAGGTTGCGTGCGTGCAGCGTGCCGAAGCCGGCCTGCGCTGCGTCGCGAAAATATAGATCGTAGTGGCCGGGCGCGACGGCCAGCAGCGTGACCGGCGCGGTGTGCGCGGCGGCGCAGGAACGCGGGCAGCCGCTCAGGTGCACGCTCAGTGCCAGGCCGTGGCGTTGCAGCAGTGCGGCCAGTTGCATGGCATCGCCTTTGGTTTCGCCCTGGCTTTTGCCGCAGCCGTTGGAACCGGTGCAGGCGATCATCCGTGTCAGCGCCTGATCGGCGTGGCACAGCAGTCCCAGTTGTTCCAGCCGCAGGATGACTTGCGCGCAGTGTTCTTCGGGAACGTTGGGCAGCAGCAGACTTTGCCAGGGGGTGAATCGCAGGGTGCCGTCGCCGAAGGTTTCGGCCAGTTGTGCCGCACCGCGCAGTGTTGCGGGGTCGAGGCGCCCCAAAGGCGGCACCGCGCCCATATAGGCGAAGCCGGTTTCTAATTGGGCATGAGCGCCGATGTGCAGAACGCTTGATTCAGCCGTGCGCCGCCAATCCGTCACAGCCTGAATGGACATACGCTCGGACAGTCGCTTGATCAGGCTTTCGAGGGTTTGCTCGGCCAGCAAATGACGCATCCGCGTTTGCTCGGGAGGCGCGAGTTCCAGGAACAACTCAAGCACCGCGACCACCAGGGCATGACCGTCTTCGAGCGCGACGGAACCTGCCGGCGCCTCTGCCGGGCAGCCGGCCAGACCGAACGCCAGCCGCACCTCGCCCTCGTGTGCAAAGGCCGAGAGCCAAAGGTCATGGGGATGTTCGAGCATGGCCAGGGCCTCGCCGCCATCGAGTTGCACGGCAAACTTGGCGCTGAGATCGTGAAAGCGTTCGTCGCCTTGCAGCGTGGCGAGAATCTGTTCGGCAAGCGGCCGGGTGTCGATCAGCCGCTGCCGATCGATGCCGGCAGCGGGGCTGAGCATCAGGTTGCGCACGTCATCGCTGGCGGCGTTGCGCGGTCCCAGGTCGGCGGCGAGCAGGCTGTCGATCAGGGCGCTTTGTTCGCTGCCGATCCCGCGAATCTGCAGGTTGGCGCGGTTGGTCGCCTCGATCACTCCGCCGGCATGGCGCTCGGCGGCATCGGCCACCGCGACGGCCTGCCGCGCACTGATCGCGCCGCCGGTGAGTTTGATCCGGCAAATACCCCCATCCAGCGCCCGGACAATACGCAACAGCCCGGGACAGGCCGTAGGACGCAAAGGGTTGGATGTCTGAGGAGCGCTCACAGGATGACCGGTACGAAATGAAGGGCAGCATTATGCCTGCTTTGTCCGGCGGGATGAAAAGCCCGCGGCACTTGGCGACGAATAGTGCGCTGCAACAATCACTGACAGCCGGAATCAATTCGCCAACTTGCTCTCGTTTGAAGCCGGTGAATCAGCCTGTACTTTTTTGCCGGAAGGACTTCACTTCATTTATCTCGGAGCAACTCATGGACAGTAGGCATTCAAATGGAATTTTGACCGGGCACAATCTGGTTTCCTGTATCGACGAACTTTCACCGCAGGATTATCTCGACCTAAGTCATTGCACGCAGATCGCTACTCGGTCGGCGGACATGGTCAGCAGCCGCTTTGCCGACTCGGCGGCGTGGCTGAATGAATATGTCTCGACCCTGAATTTTTTCGGCTGGTCGGTGTTTCAGGACGCCATTCAGACTCGCACCCGTTGCGATGTGTCGAGCAGCGTTGCGGAGTATTTGGTCAAGAGCGCCCACGGCATGCAGGACAGCCGCCAGGGCAATGCGATGATCGACACCCTCGACGCGCTGAAACCCGACAAGCCGGCGCTGAGTTCGCTGGATGAGGAAAGTTTGATGGGCGAGCGATTTCAGGTAGTGCCTGCGCGGTATGACGCGAAGGGTTTTCTGGAGATTGCGGTGTTCAATCTGGAATTGGTGGCGCACACCAGGAAGAGCAGTTTTCTGTTCTGGAGTTTGGAAAAGCAGGCGGCGAAGATTGTTCAGAGCCGGGCTTTTCTCAAGTTGGACAAGCGTGTTCTTGAAACAAAAAGGATGCTGCTTGAGAAAAAGTGTCGTGAGCTATTGATGAGACGCTTTGACCTGCGCAAGTAGCCGACCGCATACCTGTGGCGAGGGGGCTTGCCCCCGTTGGGCTGCGAAGCGGCCCCAAAAAG
>NZ_JBSVXG010000287.1:0-6290 GCF_054070595.1 Pseudomonas sp. SDO55104_S430
TACAGAAAAGGTGTCATCCCCTGTAGGAGCGAGGCTTGCCCGCGAAGGCGTCGGTACTAAAAACACAATCAGGAATACTGAACCTCAATCTCATCCAACTGATGATCAAAGGTCTTGAGCCTTGCGCTCCAGGTATAAACCAGCACTTCAAAATCCCGGTTGATCACCGCCCCGCCCGTCACTTCGCCACGGGGGTCGCAGAAATCCAGCTGATAGCGCTCGCGGGCCATGGCCGTGGCGACGTCCGCCAGTTCCCGGGCGTTGTTGAGCCAGTGCCGGCCGTCGTCCGCCACTTGCTTGTCCAGCTCAAGGCATTGCTTCTTCAGGGTTTCCAGGCTTTTTTCCAGCGGCGTGCCGGTCAGCTCGCCCATGACTTCCTGGAAGGTGCGTCCCGGTTGCCAGTAACTGCCCCAGAAATAGCGGTCGAACACCGTTTCGACACGGCGCAGCGCCACCTTGGTGTCCCAGATCAGCACCAGGGTTTTGCCTTGTTCGAGTTGTTTTTTCTTGATGCGCCGGGTCTGGACGGACGCCCAGGCCACCACCGAGACAGCCACTACGGCGATCAACGCCACGGCACTGTCGAGAAACATCAGCGCCTTGTCGATCTGATAGGCCAGCATGACGCCGTAGAAATAGGTCCCCGTGAGCAGCACGAGGGCCACGACGGCACACCAGAAGCCGAGAGCAAAAGGGTTTTTCATTATTGGTTTCCCCCTGACCTGCGCAAGCTTTGTGTATTGCAGGGGCGCTGTTGCTGCAACGCCCTGCAACATTTCAAAGCATAGCAACGGCCTCAGGGTTTGCTGGCGTTCGACGCTTGCGTTCGTCCGCTTTCCCAACCGCCGCCCAGGGCCAGGAACAAATCGATCTGGCTCAACGCCACTTGGGTGTTGGCGGCGGCCAGCTGCGCCGTGACATCGGTGTAGGTGCGGGTGGCTTGCAGGTCGGCCAAAAACGACTCGCGGCCGGCCTGGAAGAAGCGGTGCGTCTGGTCGGCCGCCAGTTTCGCCGACTGCTCGGCGTCCGCCAGGGCATCGCGGCGCTGCAGCAATGCCGAATACTGGGCCAGGCTGGTCTGGGTCTCGCGAATGGCGTTGAGCACGACGCCGTCGAAGTGCGCCAGGGTCGCCTGGGTCACGGCTTCGGCTTCGCGGATGCGCGCCCGGGCGCCGTTGGTCGGCACGTTCCAGGTCAGCGACGGGCCGAAGCCCCAGCGGTTGGTGGACGGCTCGCCCAGGTTTTCCAGGATACCGACGGTGCCGATGGTCGCGCCGAAGCGCACGTCCGGGTACAGCTCGCCGGTGGCCACGCCAATGTTGGCGGTCGCGGCGGCCAGGCGACGCTCGGCCTGACGGATGTCGGGACGACGCTTGAGCAGCGAGGCGCCATCGCCCACCGGCACCAGTTGCGCGATTTTCGGCAGTTCCGCACAAGCGGCAGTGCCGGCCGGCAGTTGATCGACCGGTTTGGCCAGCAGCATCGACAGACGGAACAATCCGGCCTGACGCGCCGCTTCATAACGCGGCATGTCGGCGCGCAAGGATTTGAATTGGGTTTGCGAGCGGGTGACCTGAGTTTCGTCACCGCGACCGGCATCGCGCAGGCGCTGGATCAGCGAGGTGCTTTGCGATTGCAGGTCGAGGGAATGCTGGGCAATTTCACGCTCTTCGTTGGCCGCGCACACCTGGGTGTAGGCGCGCACCACATCGGCAACCAAAGTAATGCGTGCGGTGTCGGCGGCCGCCTGGGTCGCGTCGGCATTGGCCTTGGCCGCTTCGATGCCGCGCTTGAGCGTGCCCCACAGGTCGAACTGGTAGGACGCGCTGATGCCGATATCGCCGATGTTGGCCACCGGCACTTTTTCCGGCAGCAGGAAGGCTTCGCCGGATTCCTGCAAGCGCTGGGCGCCCATCTTCACGCCGCCGCTCCAGCCACCGGCAGCTTCGGCTTCGTCCACCTGCGCACGCGACCGCAACAGGCTGGCCGCCGCGACCCGCAGATCGGTGTTGGACGCCAGCGCCTGCTGGACCAATTGATCCAGCCGCGGATCGCGATACAGACGCCACCAATCTTCAGGCACTGGCGCCGAAACCACCGGCTTGCCGTTCACATCCAGCTCGCCCTGCAAATCCGCACGCTGAACGGCGGCCTCTTCCGGCAAGTGATAGTCCGGCCCGACCATCGAACACGCCGACAGCAGCAGGCCTAAACCAGCCACCGCCAAACCCGAGGCTTTGTTCATTTCGCAGGCTCCCGGTCTTTGTCGTCGATGATCGACACGGTGGCGGTGCGCCCGGCGATCATGCGGAAATCTGCCGGCACGTCGTCGAAGGCAATGCGCACGGGAATCCGCTGGGCCAGGCGCACCCAGCTGAACGCAGGATTGACGTTGGGCAGCAGGTTGTTGCCGCTGGTGCGGTCGCGGTCTTCGATACCGGCGACGATGCTTTGCACATGCCCGCGCAACCGTGCGTTGTCGCCGATCACGCGGATGTCGACGCTTTGGCCGACATGAATGCCGCCCAGTTTGGTCTCTTCGAAATAGCCGTCGATGTGGAAGGAGTTGCTGTCGACCACCGACAACACCGGCTTGCCTGCGCTGACGAATTCCTGGTTACGCGGCGCACGGTCGTTGACGTAACCGTCCACGGGGCTGCGGATCACCGAACGGTCGAGGTTCAGTTGCGCGCTGTCTACCGCCACTTGGGATTCCGATAGCGCCACTTGCGCACGGGCCACGCGGGACTGGCTTTCTTCCAGCTGCTCGGCCGGCACCAGATTGCCCAGGCCCTTGTTGCGCTTGGCTTCACGTTGGGCCTGCGCCAGCGTTTCTTCTCTATCGGCCACGGCGGCCTTGGCCTGGCGCAGCGCCAGCTTGAAACGGTCCTGGTCGATGGTGAACAGCACCTGGCCACGCTTGACCGGCTGGTTGTCACGCACGTCCACCTGCTGGATCAGGCCGGAGACGTCCGGGGCGATCTGCACGACGTCGGCGCGGATATGACCATCGCGGGTCCAGGGGGCGAACATGTAGTACATCACCATGCGCCAGACCACGACCACGGCGAAGGTCACGATCAACAGGGTCACGATCACGCGGCCGAGGGTTAAAAACGGTTTTTTCATGTCATCAGGTATCGACTGAGTGAGTCCACGGCGCCAAGCAGCAAGGCGTAGAGAGCCACGTTAAACAATGCCCGGTGCCAGACCAGGCGGTAAAAGTGCAGACGTGTGAGCAACCCGTGCACTAGCAGGTAAACCAGGTAGGTAATGCCCATCAGCACAAGCAGCGTGGGCAGGAAAACGCCGCTGATATCCAGATCTCCGATCATAGGGGCGCTCCATCAATGCCATAAGGAAGCGGTTCTTCGGGCTCGGCGGTACCGACGAATTCAACACCGGGCAACAGCGCCAGGCGCAAGCCGCTAAGGGCGTGCAACAGGTGTAGACGAGTTTGTTCATCGCCCGCACCCGCCAAGGCGCGACGGGTACGGTCCATGGTCATCAGCAACGGGCTCGGCGCCGGCAGGCGTTCGCCAGCCTTGAGACAGGTCTTGAAGTACTCGCCGACTTCGGCCACCACCTGACGCAACAAATCCTGGGCGACGCCGTGAATCCGTGGCGTGTAGGCCAGCAGGTCGAGCATGTTCAGCGCCACGCGCACTTCGCGCAGGGCGATGCCGGTGTCCTGGCCGGTCATGGCCAGGCGCGGCAGGTGCTGCATCAGGCGATCCAGCACCTGCACGCCCAGCTGACGGTGTTCGGCCAGGGTCGCCGGCTCGGTCAGGCTGACGATGTCGCGCCAGCTGAAACGGGTCAGGCGTTTGGCCGCCAGTTCCGCGCCGAATGGTCGGGCGACCAGGGTCCAGATGAAGGCGAACAACAGGCCCATGGGGCCGGCCAGGTTCGAATTCACGAAGCTCAGGAAGTCCGCGTCATAGGCGCCCTGGATGCTGATGAACGACGAGGTGTTGACCAGCGTCAGCAGCATGCCGAGGTAGAACTGCGGCTTGACCGTGAGGGTGCCGACCACGATGAACGGCACGGAAAACGCCAGCACCAGCATCGGGAAATCGTGCAGGTTCGGCAGCACTAGGAACAGATAAAGGCTGGCGAACAGCACCGACATCGCCGTCCAGAAAAAGAACCGGTAGATCTGCGGCGCCGGATCGTCCATCGAGGCAAAGAAGCTGCACGACACCGCTGCCAGAATCACCGCCGCGCCGCCGTCGGTCCAGCCGAGCAGAATCCACAGCACCGAGGCGACGATAATCGCGGTGACGGTGGAGGCCGCCGAATACAGCATCAGGCCGCGGTCGAGAAACGGCGTCAGCCGGCCCAGGCGCCAGTGGCGGTACACGGCGCGCCAGCTGTCCTGATCTTCGCACTGGATGGCGATCTGCAGGCTGCGGCAGTCCTGCCACAGATCGACCCATTCGCCGAGGCGATACAAGGCGTTCGAGAACAGCAACTGCTTGCGATCTTCCAGCACCTCGGCACTGGGTTGCAGGGCTTCGAGCTGGTCTTTGAGCGCGTGCCAGCGCTCGATGTCGGCGTCCTTGTGCTGCAGCCATTCGCTGGCGGCGGCGAGCATGGGGGCGAACTTTTCCACCAGTTCCGGCGTGCGTCGTTCGAGGGCGTAGAGCGCGTCTTCGAGGGCATCGATCACCGGCATCATGTGGATCATGCGCCCGCGCAATTCCTTGGTGTTGCGCACGGTCTGCGGTCGCGAGCCTTCGTGGGGCAACTGGCCGATCATCAGCTCCAGGCTGTTGAAGGTCGCCACCATCGAGGAGCGCAGCGCACTGACTTCTTCGGGCTGCACGTTGCGGCTGAGAAAGCGCAGGCTGTAGGTCGAGGCATCGGCGAACCATTTGCTCACCGAATCGTTGAACACCGGCGCCAGCCGACGGGGCCAGAACATCGCACCGACCACGGCGGCGACGGCGATGCCGAGGAAGATTTCTTCGGTACGCGCTTCGGCCACATCCCACACCGCCAGCGGGTTATCCACCACCGGCAGGGCAATCAGCGGCAAGGTGTAGCCGGCGAGCATCAGGGCATAGTTGTTGGCGGTGCGCAGGTGCAGGGACAGGAACAGCAACGTGCCGGTCCACAGTGCGATGACCAGCACCAGCACGTAGGGGCTCTGGACGAACATCGGCACGAACAGCACCGCCGCCGCAGCGCCCAGGAAGGTGCCGATGGCGCGATACAGCGCCTTGGAGGTGGTCGGGCCGAGGAACGGGTTGGAGACGATGTACACCGTGGCCATCGCCCAGTACGGACGCGGCATCTGCATGAGCAGCGCGATGTACAAGGCGATCATCGAAGCTGCGAACGTCCGCACGCCGTAGAACCAGTCTCGCGCTGGCGGCATGCCGCTGAAGAAACCGCTCAAGACTCGATCACCGGTGTCTGGCTGGCGGACTCGAAAGCGCGCAGCACACGCAGCGCCGCTTCCAGATCGCGCCGGTCGATGCCTTCGAGGGTTTCATGGCGCAAGCGCACCAGTTGAACTTCGACCTTCTGCACCAGCGCCCTTCCCGTGTCGGTCAGGCTCAGGCATTTGGCGCGGCGATCCTTGGCGTCACCGGTGCGGCAGACGTGACCGGCTTTACACAACTGATCGAGCAATCGCACCAGCGACGGGCTTTCCATCCCGGACGCCTGCGCCACCGCCACCTGCCGCACACCATCACCCAAGCGCCCGATCATCAACAACGGCACCGCACAGGCTTCGGAAATCCCATAGTTGACCAGCGTCGTCTGGCAGATTTTGCGCCAATGCCGCGCGCCCACCACCATGGAGCTGCTGATGTTCATCTGGAGAATGTCGAGATCATTCGGCACGGAAAAATACACACACTGTTAGTTTGCTAACTATCAATATGGCATTGATGGGGATTTAGCGTCAAGTTTTGAAACAAATTCTTCTTCCAGCGTGAATGCTGGCGTTTTAGCCACCTCGTCCTTTGCGCAACAACACATCCAACTGATCCACCACCTCCGCCCAATCGGCATCGTCAAGAATTTCATTGCGCAGCAGATCCGCCTGGCTGGGGCTCCAGAAAAAGGCGTCGGCCAGGTGCAGTTCCGGTTTGAGGGGTGAGTGGGTGGCGATGAATTTGTCGATGTTTTCGGCGTCGTCCGGCAGGCCGAGTTGTTTGAAGAGGGATGGGAGGCTGTGGGTTGGGTTTTCCATTTTGGGCTCCTGTGTGTATTGATGTAATGACCGCTGCGCGGTCGTTCGCGGGCAAGCCTCGCTCCTACGGATGGATGGTGAC
>NZ_JBSVXG010000288.1:0-6290 GCF_054070595.1 Pseudomonas sp. SDO55104_S430
GACACTGCGCTTTCGCGAGCAAGCCCGCTCCCACATTTTGACCGAGTTGTCGGGTTTACTCGTCGTAACCCAGGTTCGGCGCCAGCCAGCGTTCGGTCACGCTCAACTCCTGACCCTTGCGCGAGGTGTAGCTCTGCACCTGGTCCTTGTCGATCTTGCCCACGGCGAAGTACTGCGCCTGCGGGTGAGCGAAGTACCAGCCGCTGACCGCTGCCGCCGGGAACATGGCGTAGTGTTCGGTGAGGAACACGCCGCTGCGGCCGGCACGCATTTCGCTGGATTCAGGATCGAGCAGGGCGAACAGCGTGGCCTTCTCGGTGTGATCCGGGCAGGCCGGGTAGCCCGGGGCAGGGCGGATGCCGCTGTATTGCTCCTTGATCAGCGCTTCGTTGTCCAAAGCCTCGTCCTTGGCATAACCCCAGTGCTCTTTACGCACCTGCTGGTGCAGCCACTCGGCGCAGGCCTCGGCCAGACGGTCGGCCAGGGCCTTGACCATGATCGAGTTGTAGTCGTCGCCCGCTTCCTGATAGGCCTTGGCGACTTCCTCGGCGCCGATGCCGGCGGTGGTGATGAAGCCACCCACGTAGTCGGTCAGCTCGCTGTCCTTCGGCGCGACGAAGTCGGCCAGGGAGAAGTTCGGCTTGCCGTCGGTCTTGATGATCTGCTGGCGCAGGTGATGCAGCTTGGCAATCGCCTTGCCGTCATCGCCATAGAGTTCGATGTCATCGTCGCGCACCTGATTGGCCGGCCAGAAGCCGAACACCGCGCGAGCGCTGATCAGCTTCTCGTCGATCAGCTTGGCGAGCATGGCCTGGGCATCGGCGTACAGCGCGGTGGCGGCTTCGCCGACCACTTCATCCTGGAGGATGCGCGGGAACTTGCCGGCCAGGTCCCAGGAAATGAAGAACGGCGTCCAGTCGATGTACTCGGCCAGCACCTTCAGGTCGATGTTATCCAGCACTTTGCTGCCGGTGAACGTCGGTTTGACCGGGGTGTAGCTGCCCCAGTCGAATTGCGGCTTTTTCGCGATCGAGGCGGCATAGCTCAGGCGTTCGGTGCGGGCGCTGCGGTTGGCGGTGCGTTCGCGGACGTCGATGTACTCCTCGCGGGTCTTCTCGACGAAACCGGCCTTGAGTTCCTTGGACAGCAATTGCGTGGCCACGCCCACCGCACGGGAGGCGTCGGTAACATAGACCACCGCATCGTTGCTGTACTTGGGTTCGATCTTCACCGCGGTGTGCGCCTTGGAGGTGGTGGCGCCACCGATCATCAGCGGCAGATGGAAGTCCTGGCGCTGCATCTCGCGCGCCACGTGGACCATCTCATCCAGCGACGGAGTGATCAGGCCGGACAGGCCGATGATGTCGCACTTCTCGTCCTTGGCCACCTGCAGGATCTTCTCCGCCGGCACCATCACGCCCAGGTCGACGATGTCGTAGCCGTTGCAGCCCAGCACCACGCCGACGATGTTCTTGCCGATGTCGTGCACGTCGCCTTTTACCGTGGCCATCAGGATCTTGCCCTTGGCTTCCGGCTTGTCGCCTTTTTCCAGTTCGATGAACGGGATCAGGTGGGCTACGGCCTGTTTCATCACGCGGGCGGATTTCACCACCTGGGGCAGGAACATTTTGCCGGCGCCGAACAGGTCGCCCACGATGTTCATGCCGGCCATCAGCGGCCCTTCGATCACTTCGATCGGGCGGGCGAACGACAGGCGCGACTCTTCGGTGTCTTCGACGATGTGGGTGGTGATGCCCTTGACCAGTGCGTGCTCCAGACGCTTGTTGACGTCCCAGTTGCGCCATTCTTCGGTCTCGGCTTCCTTGGTGCTGCCGTCGCCCTTGTACTTGTCGGCGATGGCGAGCAGGGCGTCGGTGCCTTCCGGAGTGCGGTTGAGAATCACGTCCTCGACGGCGTCGCGCAGCTCCACAGGGATCTGGTCGTAGATCTCCAGCTGGCCGGCGTTGACGATACCCATGGTCAGGCCGTTGCGGATCGCATACAGCAGGAACACCGAGTGGATCGCCTCGCGTACCGGGTTGTTGCCACGGAACGAGAACGACACGTTGGACACGCCGCCGGAGCTCAGGGCGTAGGGCAGCTCGTCGCGGATGTAGGCACAGGCGTTGATGAAGTCCACAGCGTAGTTGTTGTGTTCTTCGATACCGGTGGCCACGGCGAAGATGTTCGGGTCGAAGATGATGTCTTCCGGCGGGAAGCCGACTTCGTTGACCAGAATGTCGTAGGAGCGTTTGCAGATTTCCTTCTTGCGCGCTTCGGTATCGGCCTGGCCGACTTCGTCGAATGCCATCACCACCACGGCGGCGCCATAGCGCTTGCACAGTTTGGCGTGATGAATGAACTGCTCGACGCCTTCCTTCATGCTGATCGAGTTGACGATGCCCTTGCCCTGGATGCACTTGAGGCCGGCTTCGATCACTTCCCATTTCGAGGAGTCGATCATGATCGGTACGCGGGAAATGTCCGGTTCGCCGGCGATCAGATTGAGGAAGGTCACCATGGCCTTCTTCGAATCGAGCATGCCTTCGTCCATGTTGATGTCGATCACCTGGGCGCCGGCTTCGACCTGCTGCAGGGCGACTTCCAGGGCTTCGGTGTAGTTGTCTTCACGGATCAGGCGGGCGAACTTGGCGGAACCGGTGATGTTGGTGCGCTCGCCGACGTTGACGAACAGCGAGTTGCGATCGATGGTGAACGGCTCCAGGCCCGAGAGACGGCAGGCCTTGGGAATGTCCGGGATCTGGCGCGGCGCGTAACCGGCCACGGCCTTGGCGATGGCTTCGATGTGGCCCGGGGTGGTGCCGCAGCAACCGCCGACGATGTTCAGGAAGCCGCTCTGGGCGAATTCTTCGATGACCTTGGCGGTCTCGGCCGGCAGCTCGTCGTACTCGCCGAATTCGTTCGGCAGGCCAGCGTTCGGGTGCGCCGAAACGTGGGTGCTGGCCTTGTCCGACAGCTCTTCCAGGTACGGGCGCAGTTCGCGGGCGCCCAAGGCGCAGTTCAGACCGACCGAGATCGGTTTGGCGTGGGCCACGGAGTTCCAGAAGGCTTCGGTGGTCTGGCCGGACAGGGTACGGCCGGAGGCGTCGGTGATCGTGCCGCTGATCATGATCGGCAATTCGATGCCCAGCTCTTCGAACACGCCCTGCACGGCGAAGATCGCGGCCTTGGCGTTGAGGGTGTCGAAGATGGTTTCGATCAGGATCAGGTCGGCGCCGCCTTCGATCAGGCCCTTGGTGGCCTCGGTGTAGTTCTCCACCAGTTCATCGAAGGTCACGTTGCGGTAACCGGGGTTGTTCACGTCCGGGGACAGCGAGCAGGTACGGCTGGTCGGGCCGAGGACGCCGGCGACGAAGCGCGGCTTGTCCGGGGTCTCGAGGGTTTTCGCGTCGGCGACCTTGCGCGCCAGGCGCGCGCCTTCTACGTTCAGTTCGTAGACCAGTTCTTCCATGCCGTAGTCGGCCATGGAAATCTGGGTGGCGTTGAAGGTGTTGGTTTCCAGAATGTCGGCGCCGGCATCCAGGTAGGCTTTCTCGATGCCCGCGATGACGTCCGGACGGGTCAGGACCAACAGGTCGTTGTTGCCCTTGACGTCGCTGGGCCAGTCGGCGAAGCGTTTGCCACGGTAATCCTGCTCTTCGAGCTTGTAGCTCTGGATCATCGTGCCCATGCCGCCATCGAGAATCAGGATGCGCTCTTTGAGGGCGTGCTTGAGAGCTTGAAGGCGAACGCTGCGATCGGACATTTGGACTACTCGGAAAGGCCATGACGAAAGGCCGGGATAATAGCAAACCTGTGCGCTTTTGGAGCATGTCAGGCTTTTGCATGAATATCGCTCATGTTGGCATGGCTGTTTGACCAGTAGAATCGCGCGTCTTTTCAAGGATCGGGATCGAAATGTCATATCGCGTCGTCATCGGCAGTCTATTGCTGTGCCTGAACTGGGGCGCCCTGGCGCAGGCACCGGCAAATTCGCCTGCCATTTCCTACACCCGTGACATTCAACCGATTTTCACCGAGAAGTGTGTGGCCTGCCACGCCTGCTACGACTCGGCCTGTCAGCTCAACCTGGGCAGCGGCGAAGGCGCGGCGCGAGGCGCGAGCAAGTCCCCGGTCTATGACGGTGATCGCAGTCAGGCCGCCGCACCGACCCGGTTGTTTTATGACGCGTTCGGCAAGCGGGCATGGCAGCAGAAAGGCTTTTATTCGGTGCTCGACGCTCAGGGTAGCCAAGCGGCATTGATGGCGCGGATGCTCGAGTTGGGCCATCGCGCGCCGCTGCAACCCAATGCCAAGCTGCCGGAAGACATTGTGCTGGGTCTCAATCGAGATAACGTCTGCGCCATGCCAGCGGAATTCGACGGTTATGCCAGTACCCATCCGCAGCAGGGCATGCCCCTGGCCGTCACCGGTTTGACCGATCAGCAATACCAGACCCTGCAACGCTGGCTGGCGTCCGGCGCGCCGATCGACGAGCAGGGCCTGGTGCCGAGCGCGAAGGAAGCGCTGCAGGTTGTTCAGTGGGAAAACTTGCTGAACGCGCCGGGCGCCCGGCAAAGCCTGGTTGGACGCTGGCTGTTCGAGCACTGGTTTCTGGCGCACATCTACTTCAAGGACGGCGAGCCTGGGCATTTCTTCCAGTGGGTTCGCTCGCGCACGCCCACCGGCCAGCCAATCGACCTGATCAGCACCCGTCGCCCGAACGACGACCCCGGCACCGAGTTCTATTACCGTCTGTGGCCGGTGCAGGGCGTTATCGTGCACAAGACCCACATCACCTATCCGCTCAGCGCGGCGAAGATGGCCCGGGTCAAAAGCCTGTTCTATAACGGCAACTGGCAAGTCACAGCGTTGCCGGGTTATGGACCGCAAAGCCGGGCCAATCCTTTCGCGACCTTCGAGGCGATTCCGGCGCAGGCGCGCTATCAGTTCATGCTCGATAACGCCGAATATTTCGTGCGCACCTTCATTCGCGGCCCGGTGTGCCGGGGGCAGATCGCCACGGACGTGATCCGCGATAATTTCTGGGCCCTGTTCCAGGCGCCGGAACATGACCTCTATATCACCGACCCGAATTACCGGGGGCAAGCCACGCCCTTGCTGGCGATGCCAGGGCAGAACGACGATGTTGGCAGCGTGCTGAGCCTGTGGCACGACTACCGCAACAAGCGTAACGAGTACGAGGCGCTGCGCCGCGACAGCTATGCGGATCTGCCGGCGCCGAGCTGGTCTACCCTGTGGGCCGGGAATGACAATGCCTTGTTGAGCATCTTTCGCCATTTCGACAGCGCTGCCGTGACCAAAGGGCTGATCGGCGAGGTGCCGCAGACAATGTGGCTCTTCGACTACCCGTTGCTGGAGCGCACCTATTACCAGTTGGCGGTCAATTTCGACGTGTTCGGCAATGTCTCCCATCAGGCCCAGACACGGCTTTATTTCGACCTGATCCGCAACGGTGCCGAGCAGAATTTTCTGCGTCTGATGCCGGCGGACTCCCGGGAGGATTACCTCGACGACTGGTACCAGAGCAGCGGCAAATTCAAGATGTGGCTGGATTACGAAAACATCGATGACGACAAGCCGACTGCGTTGAAGCTTGATGAAAAAGACCCGAAATACGATTTTGCGATGCAACTGCTGGCTCGCTACGGCGAACTGAACGCCAAGCCTGATCCGATCAACCGTTGCGACGGCGCCTATTGCTCGCGACCCAACATCGACCCCGACCTGCAAGACGCCGA
Organism: Pseudomonas sp. SDO55104_S430; assembly: GCF_054070595.1. NCBI lineage: Bacteria > Pseudomonadati > Pseudomonadota > Gammaproteobacteria > Pseudomonadales > Pseudomonadaceae > Pseudomonas > Pseudomonas sp. SDO55104_S430. The sequence goes on from NZ_JBSVXG010000288.1 coordinate 5,763, forward strand.
GCAGGCGCTGAGCCGCCTGACCTCACGTCCGGCGGGAGGGCTCAAGGTGATCGATCAATTGCCGGAAGCCACCATGCTGCGGGTCGAGACCGCCAGCGGCAAACGGGTGGTGTACAGCCTTTTGCGAAATCGGGCTCATAGCAATGTGGCGTTCCTGCTGGGCGAGTCGTTGCGCTATCAGCCGGAACTGGACACCGTGACCATTTTCCCGGGGGTTCTGAGCAGTTATCCGAATTTCATGTTCAACATTCCGGCTGCCCAGGTTCCTGAGTTCGTCGATGCCATGGAAAACGCCAAGGACGCCAACCGCTTCGAGAAAATCGTCGAGCGCTGGGGCATTCGCCGCAGCCATCCGCAGTTCTGGCAGTACTTCCATGATTTGAGCCTGTATATCCACGAAACCGATCCGGTGGAAGAGGGCGTATTGGACATGAACCGCTACGAAAACCTCTGATCTCCCACGATCCATACGCCATTCCCCTGTAGGAGCGAAGCTTGCTCGCGAAGGTGTGTCAGTCAACCCGGATG
>NZ_JBSVXG010000289.1:0-6149 GCF_054070595.1 Pseudomonas sp. SDO55104_S430
ACAAGGCCTTGGTTGTACCGCAGAACCAGTGTGGGAGCGGGCTTGCCCGCGATGGGGCCAGCACAGTCGCAACGGATCTGAACTGGAACAAGGCAACAGGCATATGTCCTCACGCGTCGCCAGCAAGTCGTCGGCCATCCCCGTCCACCACGCCACCTCCCCGGCGCTGCTGATCCCCACCCTGCTGCTGTTCGTTTCCGGCGCCGCCGCGCTGGTGTATCAGGTGCTGTGGATCAAGCAGCTGTCGCTGGTGGTGGGTGTCGAGGTGTACGCCATTACCACCGGGATCAGCGCTTTTTTTGCCGGCCTCGCGTTGGGTGGATTGTGGTTCGGGCGCTGGGCCGACCGCTTGCAGCAACCGGCGCTGTTGTACGCCGGGCTGGAAGTGCTGGTGGCGGTGCTCGGGGTGGGTGCGACTTTCGCCATGAGCCTCGCGGCCAGTCCCTTTGCCTGGCTGGAAGAACATGTGGGCCTGCTGGCCTGGGTCCTGCCGTTTGCGCTGGTGGGGCTTCCCGCCGTGCTGATGGGCGGCACGCTGCCGGTGTTGGTGCGTTCGCTGGCCAGCGATCCGCAGCAACTGGGCAAGGCCGGCGGCCAGCTCTATGCGGCGAACACCGCCGGGGCCATCGCCGGCACCCTGCTCGCCGGGTTCGTGCTGATTGCCGCGCTGGGCGTGCGTGGCAGTGCGTTGTTCGCGGCGATGCTCAACTTGCTGGCCGCCGCCGGGGCCCTTTGGTTTCAGCGCCAGAGTCTGTTGGTGAGCGATGCACCTGCCAAACATCATGAGGAAAAGGCGCCGGATCGCCTGGCGCTGTGGCTGTACGCGATTGCCGGCGGGGTGGCCCTGGGTTACGAAGTGGTCTGGTCGCAATCGATCGTGCAGTTCATGAGTACCCGCACCTACGCCTTTGCCGTGGTGCTGGCGACCTATCTCACCGGGCTGTTTCTCGGCAGCCTTCTGCTTGCCCGTCGGGTCGATCGCCTGCGCGATCCCTGGGGCGTGTTCGGTTTGTTGATTGCCGGCGCCGGGTTGATCGCGCTGCTGGAAATCGCCCTGCTGGGACGCTGGCTGGTGCTGGCGCAAAGCGTCGTCGAGGCCTGGGTCCTGTCGATGGGTGCCAGCAAACTGGTGGGCATGAGTGCGCGTTTTTCGGTGGCGGCGTTGAGCATCGTGTTCATACCCACCCTGCTGCTGGGTGCGGCGTTTCCCGTGGCTTTGCGCTTGAGCGTTGGCCGCGAGCATGTCGGGCGGAATGTCGGCGAAGTGGTGGCGTTCAACACCCTGGGCGGGATCATCGGCGTGATGCTCTGCGGCTTTGTGCTGATTCCGCTGCTGGGGCTGGTGCGCACTTTGGGTTTGCTGGCGATCATCGCCGCCGCGATTGGTTACTTTGCTGTGCGCAAGGGCCATGGTGTCAGTAAAGGTCGACGGCAGGCGGTGGTCGTTATCGGCCTGGTCGCCGTGGCTGTCGCGGTATTTACCCCGGTCGGCAAACTCGCCAGCCTGTTGCCGGGCGCCCGCAACGGCAATATCACTTTTTATGAAGAAGGACGCGGCGGCACGGTCGCCGTGGTCAGTCAGGGCAAGGGCCAGAAAACCTTCCAGCGTCTGTATATCCAGGGCGTGTCCAACACCGGCGACGCGATGCCGTCGCTGCGCTACATGCGAATTCAGGCGTTGCTGCCGCTGTTGATCCATAACGGCGAACCGCGCTCGGCACTGGTGATCGGCTTCGGCACCGGCATCACCGCCGGCGCCCTGACCCGCTATCCGGGGCTGGAACATCGCGTGGTCGCCGAACTGCTGCCGTCGGTGGTCAAGGCCGCGCCGCTGTTCAAGGGCAATTTCAATGCTGCCGCCGACCCGGGCGTCGACGTGCGCCTGCGGGACGGTCGCCAGGAACTGCTGCGCAATCCCCAGCGCTATGACCTGATCACCCTCGAACCCCCACCGCCTTCCGCCGCTGGGGTGGTCAATCTGTATTCCCGGGATTTCTACCAACTGGCCGCCAGCCGCTTGCAGAAACAGGGCCTGGTGGCGCAGTGGCTGCCGCTGCCGACGCAGAACATCGACGATTCGCGCTCGCTGGTGCGCAGCTTCCTCGACGTATTCCCCTACGCCAATGTCTGGACCAGCGAGTTCCACGAGATGCTGCTGGTGGGATCGCTGGAGCCGATCGAACTGGATGCCGCGAAGATCGGCGCACGGTTCCAGCAGGACAGCGTGCGCGGCACCTTGCAGGATGTCGGCATCGGTTCGGCGCCGGCCCTGCTCGCCACCTGGGTGACCGATCGTGAAGGTCTCGAACGCTTCGCCGCCGACGCGCCAACGGTGACCGACGATCAACCGCGCATCGAATACGCGCCGTGGGTGCGTGCCAAGGAAATCACCCGGGTGCTGCCGGCATTACTGGACCTGCATATCGCGCCGCCGCTGCTCAATGCCGATGCGGCTTTCACCGAGCGCATGGACATTCATCGGCAACGGCTGATGCAGTTCTATCGGGCCAGCCTGCATGCCTACGATGGGGACCGCGATGCGTGGGGGCGGGATATCCGCGAGGTGATGCGGGGTGATGGGGGGAATCCGTATTACCGGTGGTTTGTTGAGGAATGAGGAAGATCAAAATGTGGGAGCGGGCTTGCTCGCGAAGGCGGTGTGTCAGTCACCATCAATGCTGATTGTGCGGGCCTCTTCGCGAGCAAGTCGAATCGTCGCACCGCCGCTCCCACAGGGGGACCGCATTTACTTCCATACATTTGACAGACACTGACCATCCGGCAAAGCTGAACCAGCCTGAACGCGAACCTGGACTACGGAAGTCGTAATGCCGACAGATAAAAACAAAACACAAACCGCAAAGCCCGATTCGCCACCGACCCCGATCAACCGCTACCTGTTTCCCGTCATCATCGGCGTCCTGCTGCTGGCGGTGGTGGGTATCGGCTGGTTTCTGTTCGGCAGCAAGCCGGTTCCGGTTGTCACCTATGCGCCGGTCAGCAAGCCCGCCGTACAACAACCGGTCAAACCGCAGCCTGTCGCCATGGCGCCGGCCACCATGGTCGACGAACAGCAATGCCAGGGCTGCCACAGCGCCCAGGTCAAGGACTGGCAAGGCTCGCACCACCAACTGGCGATGCAGGCGGCCAGCGCCGAGACCATGCTCGGCGATTTCAACAACGTCACCTTCAAGGCGGATAACGAAACCACCCGATTCTCGCGCAAGGACGATGGCTTCTGGGTCAACACCCCGGGCATCGACGGCAAGAATGCCGACTTCAAGGTCGCCTATACCTTCGGCATCGCGCCGTTGCAGCAATACCTGATCGAGGTCGGCGATGGCCGCCTGCAGGCGCTAGGCGTGGCCTGGGATACCGAGAAGAACCGCTGGTTCCACCTCTATCCAGGCCAGGGCGTGACCTTCAAGGACCCGCTGCACTGGAGCAAACCGAGCCAGAACGCCAACTTCATGTGCGTCGAGTGCCACACCACCGGCTACAAGCGCAATTTCGATGCGGCGAAAAACACCTTCGACAGTCAGTGGAACAGCCTCGGCGTTGGTTGCCAGGCCTGCCACGGCCCTGCATCCAACCACTTGCAGTGGACCGAGAAAAAGACCGACCTGATCCACGCCGGATTCGCCGTCGACCTCAAGGACAAGAACGCCACGGTCGAGATCGAAACCTGCGCCCGTTGCCACGCCCGTCGCGCGCCATTGGGCGATGGCTACACCGTCGGCAAGCGTCTGATGGACGATTATCTGCCCAGCGTACTGACCCGCGAGTTGTACGCGCTGGACGGCAAGATCAAGGACGAGGTGTTCGAGCACGGTTCTTTCGCCCAGAGCAAAATGTTCGACAAGGGCGTGCGGTGCAGCAATTGCCACAACCCCCACAGCGAACAGCTCAAGGCGCCGGGCAACGGTGTCTGCCTGCAATGCCACAACACGGCGGGCAAGACTTCGGTCGAAGGGGTCGATGGCAAAGGCCTGCAAGCGAAGAACTACGATTCGGTCGAACACACCCGTCACACCATGGGCCAGCCGGGCTCGCAGTGTGTCGATTGCCACATGCCGGGCAAGTTCTACATGGGCAATGACTTCCGGCATGATCACAGTTTCAGCATCCCCAACCCTGAACGTGCGCAGAAGCTCGGCACCCCGGATGCTTGCCTGACCTGTCACCAGGGCAAGGCCGGTGACAAGGTCACCGAGCAGTTCAAATTGTGGAGCGCTGAGAATGCGCCGCAAGCCCCGCGTTACGACGAGAGCCTGTGGCTGATTCGCAATGGTCAGGCGGGCGCGGCGCAGGCGCTGTTCGAACAATTGCAGCGTAGTAATCTGCCGGCGATTCAGCGGGCGACCTTGCTGGCGGAGTTGCCCGCCTACCCCAGCGAACAGGCGCTGAAACTGGCCAGCAAAGACCTGAACAATCCGGCACCGCAGGTGCGTGAAAGTGCCGTGCATGCGGTCAGCGCCTTCCTGCCGCCGCCGGATCGGGCACAGTTGCTGGCACCGTTGCTGAACGATCCGGTGAAAGCCGTGCGCATCGCCGCGGCGCGGGATTTGCTCAGCGTGGCTCGCAATGGCCTGGGCGCTGCGCAAGGAAGCTGGAACAGTGCCATCGCCGAGTACGAGGAGGTGCAGAAAAGCCTGCTCGAGCGCGCGGAAGCCAATCTCAATCTGGCGTTGCTGTATCAGGCCAGTGGACGCAATGGCGAGGTGGAAGGCCTGCTGCGCTCGGCGCTGCTACGGGATCCGGACTTCTACCCGGCGCTGGTGACGCTGGTGCAGTGGCTGGAGGGCAATAGCCGCAATCAGGAGGCGCAAACGCTGCTGGCGCAAAGCCTGAAAGAACACCCCGACGCCGCCCTCTTGCAACACACCCAAGGCCTGGCGCTGGTACGCGCCGGCCAGACCGCCCAAGCCATGCCCTACCTGCACAAGGCCGCGCAACTCGAACCTCAGACCGCGCAATACGCTTACGTGCTGGCAGTGGCGCTGCATGACAGCGGCAAGGTCGATGAAGCCTGCGCAGAGCTCGAACGCCTGTTGAAACTCGACCCCACCAACCGCAACGCCCGCCTGGCGCTGATCCAGTACTACCTCAACAACGGCCAGGAGCCCAAGGCCCAGGTGCTGTTGCAGGGCTGGAAGAAAATGAACATGGGGGACCCGGCCTTGAAGTGACAGGGTGATGTACCCACCACATCATTCCTGAATGACATAAACCTGTGGCGAGGGGGCTTGCCCCCGTTGGGCCGCGAAGCGGCCCCAAAACCTGCCATCGAGATCTTTCAGGCACACCGCATTTGGCAGAATTTGCGACTGCTGCGCAGCCGAACGGGGGCAAGCCCCCTCGCCACATTGCCCCATCGCCCGTTCAAAAGACCATCCTATCCATTCGATTTTACGTGATATCACTGCGCCATCAGTGGTAAAGTTCACGTCGCTTCCCCCCCCCCCCGCTTCAAACGAGGTCTGCATGACGCCCGCCTCGGCCAATGACGGCAAAACCCTGTACCAAGGATCAACAATGCAATCCCTGCGCAAGTTTTTCACCCTCTCTGCCCTGACCACCACCCTCCTGATGTCCGGCTGCGCCAGCATCGTCGGCGACAGCAAATACCCGGTGAACGTATCGAGCACTCCGAGCGGTGCCAACTTCACCATCCAGAACAAACAAGGCATCGTTGTTCACAACGGTTCCACGCCCAACACGGTGACGCTGCCATCAGGCCGTGGTTACTTCAAAGGCGAAACCTACACCATCACCTTCAAGAAAGACGGTTACGCCGACACCAGCACCACGCTGGATACCAGCATGAGCGGCTGGTACTGGGGCAACATCCTGATTGGCGGCCTGATCGGCATGCTGGTGGTCGACCCGATGACCGGCGCCATGTACAAACTGCCGGAAGATGCCGCCGGCAACCTCGGCAGCCCGCTGGCTGGCGAAGCGCCGAAGAATCTGACCCTGCTGGAAATCGATCAGCTGTCGCCGGCCGATCGCGCGGCGCTGGTTCGCATCAATTAAGAACGGCACCCCCTGTAGGAGCGCTTGCTCGCGATGGAGTCAAGAACACCACGGGGCATCAGGCTTCCCGCGTTATCGTTGACGACCATCGCGAGCAAGCTCGCTCCTACAGG
>NZ_JBSVXG010000290.1:0-6126 GCF_054070595.1 Pseudomonas sp. SDO55104_S430
GTTTTCGCGTCGTGCACTGGATTTGAGTACGACACGAAACCTGTGGGAGCGGGCTTGCCCGCGAAGACGGCCTGCCAGCCGCCCCAAATTTTCCGGATATACCAAGCCCATTGTGGGAGCGAGCCTGCTCGCGATGGTCGTCAACGATAACCCTGGATTTCTGATTCCCCGCCGTGTTCTTGCGTCCATCGCGAGCAAGCTCGCTCCTACAGGTATCGTGCGCAAGCGCACCATTTGTGAACAACCTACCCGCCGACGTAGCCAACGGTAGCGCTACGCCATCGTCCCTTTCGGTAACACCGATTCTTCGTTTCAACCCATCTATCTGATTCAAAACACTTTTCAATCTCCCCTACATTCCCCACCGAAGCTGTGGCACACTTTCTGCTGTCTGTTCCGTTGTTACATACCAACTTCCGGTATAGCGGAATAAACATCATCTGGAGTGCTTGCCATGCATCACCGTCCTTCCTTGTTCAAAGCGTGTGTTCTTCTGTTCGCAGCCTCTGCTGCTGCCGTGGGCGTGGCCCAGGCGGCGGACAGCAAGCTCGATAGCGTTCTGGCCCGCGGCAAAGTAATCGTGGGTACCGGCAGCACCAATGCGCCTTGGCACTTTCAAGGGGCGGACGGCAAGTTGCAGGGCTTCGATATCGATATCGGGCACATGATTGCCAAGGGGCTGTTCAACGACCCGGACAAGGTCGAGTACGTGGTGCAGTCCTCCGATGCGCGGATTCCCAACCTGCTGACCGACAAGGTCGACATCAGCTGCCAGTTCATCACCGTGACCGCCAGCCGTGCGCAGCAGGTGGCGTTCACCCTGCCGTATTACCGCGAAGGTGTGGGCCTGCTGTTGCCGGCGAACAGCAAGTACAAGGAAATCGACGACATGAAAGCGGCCGGTGACAGCGTCACCGTGGCCGTGCTGCAGAACGTGTATGCCGAAGAGCTCGTACACCAGGCGCTGCCCAAGGCCAAGGTCGATCAGTACGACAGCGTCGACCTGATGTATCAGGCGGTGAACTCGGGACGCGCGGACGCTGCCGCCACCGATCAGTCGTCGGTCAAATACCTGATGGTGCAGAACGCCGGCCGCTATCGCAGCCCGGCCTACGCCTGGAGCCCGCAAACCTATGCCTGCGCGGTCAAGCGTGGCGATCAGGACTGGCTGAACTTCGTCAACACCACCTTGCATGAAGCCATGACCGGCGTTGAGTTCCCGACTTACGCGGCATCCTTCAAAAAATGGTTTGGTGTGGACTTGCCGACTCCGGCCATCGGTTTCCCAGTCGAATTCAAATGATCCCGTGAGAGCGGGGCGGTCCTGAATCGCCCCGCTCAAGGTACTGCCGACCATGAACTATCAGTTGAACTTTGCCGCCGTGTGGCGCGATTTCGACACCTTGCTGGCGGGGCTCGGTCTGGGCCTGGAGCTGGCGCTGGTGTCGATCGCCATCGGCTGCGTGATCGGCCTGCTGATGGCGTTTGCTTTGTTGTCGAAGCACCGCGCGTTGCGGGTGCTGGCATCGGTGTATGTCACGGTGGTCCGTAACACGCCGATTCTGGTGTTGATTCTGTTGATTTACTTCGCCTTGCCGAGCCTGGGCATCCGTCTGGACAAGATCCCTTCGTTCATAGTCACCCTGTCGCTGTATGCCGGGGCCTACCTGACTGAAGTGTTCCGTGGCGGTCTGTTGAGCATTCCCAAGGGCCAGCGTGAAGCGGGCCTGGCGATTGGCCTGGGCGAGTGGCAGGTCAAGGCTTACGTCACCGTACCGGTGATGTTGCGCAACGTACTGCCGGCCCTGTCGAACAACTTCATTTCGCTGTTCAAGGACACCTCCCTGGCGGCCGCGATTGCGGTACCGGAGCTGACCTATTACGCGCGCAAGATCAATGTCGAAAGCTACCGGGTGATCGAAACCTGGATCGTGACCACGGCGCTCTACGTGGCGGCCTGTTACCTCATTGCCATGATGCTGCGATACCTCGAACAGCGTCTGGCGATTCGCCGATAGGAGCCCGCAATGTACGAATCCCCCAGTTGGTTGCATGAGTTGTGGGTGGCCCGCGACGTGTTGTGGCAAGGCTTTTTGACCAGCGTGCAGTGTTCGGCCCTGGCGATTCTGCTGGGCACCGTGCTCGGTGTGTTTTCCGGGCTGGTGCTGACCTACGGCAAGTTCTGGATGCGCGCGCCGTTTCGTTTCTACGTCGATGTGATTCGCGGTACGCCAGTGTTCGTACTGGTGCTGGCGTGCTTTTACATGGCACCGGCGCTGGGCTGGCAGATCAGCGCATTTGAGGCCGGTGCATTGGGGCTGACATTGTTCTGCGGCTCTCACGTTTCGGAAATCGTCCGCGGAGCTTTGCAGGCATTGCCTCGCGGCCAGATGGAAGCGAGCAAGGCGATCGGCCTGACGTTCTATCAGGCGCTCGGCTACGTGCTGTTGCCCCAGGCGCTGCGGCAGATCCTGCCGACCTGGGTCAACTCGTCCACCGAGATCGTCAAGGCCTCGACCCTGTTGTCGGTGATCGGAGTGGCCGAGCTGCTGCTCAGCACCCAGCAGATCATCGCCCGGACCTTCATGACCCTTGAGTTTTACCTGTTCGCCGGATTTCTGTTTTTCGTCATCAACTACGGCATCGAGTTACTCGGCCGGTACATTGAAAAGCGGGTGGCCTTGCCATGACTCAGACTCAAACCAACGCTCAAAACGGCCAACCCTTGCTGGACATTCGCGGCCTGCACAAACGTTACGACCAACTCGAAGTGCTCAAGGGTGTCGACCTGACCATGCAGCGCGGCAACGTCGTGACGCTGATCGGCTCCAGCGGCTCGGGCAAGACCACTTTGCTGCGCTGCGTGAACATGCTCGAGGAGTTCCAGGGCGGGCAGATCCTGCTCGATGGCGAGTCCATCGGTTATGACGAGGTCAACGGCAAGCGCATTCGCCACGCCGAAAAAGTCATCGCTCGTCATCGCGCCATGACCGGCATGGCGTTCCAGCAATTCAACCTGTTCCCGCACCTCACCGCGCTGCAGAACGTCACCCTGGGCCTGCTCAAGGTGAAGAAGCTGCACAAGGACGAGGCGGTGGCGCTGGCCGAGAAATGGCTGGAGCGAGTCGGCCTGCTCGAGCGTCGCGATCACTACCCGGGCCAGTTGTCTGGTGGCCAGCAGCAGCGCGTGGCGATCGCCCGGGCCATTGCGATGAACCCGAGCCTGATGCTGTTCGACGAAGTGACCTCGGCGCTGGACCCGGAACTGGTCGGTGAAGTGCTCAACGTGATCAAGGGCCTGGCTGACGAAGGCATGACCATGCTGCTGGTGACCCACGAAATGCGCTTTGCCTTCGAGGTTTCGGACAAGATCGTTTTCATGAATCAGGGGCGTATCGAGGAGCAGGGGCCACCCAAGGAACTGTTCGAACGCCCGCAATCGCCGCGTCTGGCTGAATTTCTCAAAAGCACGCGGTTTTAAACACTCAATTTCAATCAGGAGAAACACTCATGAGCATTACTCGTTACGGCACCGGCAGCAGCGCTGCAGGCGGCACGCCTAGGCCTTTCGCCCGTGCCGTTGAAGCCGATGGCTGGCTGCACGTTTCCGGGCAGGTGCCGGCGCTGGACGGCGAGATCATCAGTGGCGGCATCGTCGAGCAGACCCACCAGACCATGAGGAACCTGATCGCGATTCTTGAGGAAGCCGGTTACGGCATCGAAGACGTGGTGCGTGCCGGCGTGTGGCTGGACGATCCGCGGGACTTCACCAGTTTCAACAAGGTCTTCGCCGAGTACTTCAAACCCGAACACGCCCCGGCCCGGGCCTGCGTGCAGGCGAGCATGATGGTCGACTGCAAGGTCGAGATCGATTGCATTGCCTACAAGAAAAAGGCCTGAGATTTGCGGTGAATTGTTCGCGGGCAAGCCTTGCTCCTACAGGTTTTCACCGTCTGTAGGAGCGAGGCTCGCCCGCGAAGGCGGCCTAACAGTCAAAGCAGCACTCTGGGTAAACTCCCGGTACTTTGTATGGGAACCACAGACATGACCGAAGACACCATCAAGCGCCGGGCACGCGGCCTGGACCGGGCGTTCGATATCCTCGATTTCCTCAAGGAAATCGGCCAGCCCCTGCGACCGAACGACATCGCCAACGGCATCGGCAGCCCCAAATCCACCGTCTATGAACTGGTGGCCTCGCTGCTGGAACGACGGATTCTGGAACCAGTGGGCAAGGACGGTCACGTTTACCTCGGCCGTCAGCTGTACTTCCTGGGCCAGGCGCACCTGCGCCATTTCGACCTGACCCGCGAAGCCGATCATGCCTTGCAGGAAATCGTCAGCCAGACCCGGGAAACCGCGCAGATGTGCCTGCTCAACGGGCGCAAGTACACCGTGGCGCTGATGAAGGAGGGCGAGCGGCATTTCCGTATTTCCTCGGACATCGGCGAAAACGCCCCGATCCCCTGGACCGCCTCCGGGCGCCTGTTGCTGGCGCACATGAGCGACCAGGCGATCGTCGACCTGATCGACGAGGACGATTTCATCCTGCCCAACGGCGAACGCCTGCCGCTGGAGCAGTTTCTGGGCGAAATCCGTCAGGCCGGCATCGATGGCTTTTTCTCCTTCGACAGCGTGGCCGACACCTTTACCCATTGCTTCGCCGCCCCGGTCAAAGACCCCAGCGGCGTGGCCATCGCGACCCTGTGCATCGTTGCCCCAAGGGCTGATGCCAAAACCAACTACAACGATTACCGTCGGGTGCTGATCGAAAGCGCGAACAGCCTGGCCCGACGCATCAACGAATAACAGCGGCTGCCCGCAGCCGCGAATGTGAGGAGTTCGACCATGTCTTCTGCCCCCAATACTGCCGCCGTGGAAAAGGGCTTTGCCCAGACTGGCGCCAACCTGGTCCGCGACGTCAGCCTGCCGGCCTTGGTGCTGCATCGCCAGGCGCTGGAACACAACATTCGCTGGATGCAGGACTTTGTCAGCAATAGCGGCGCGGAACTGGCGCCCCACGGCAAGACCAGCATGACCCCGGCGCTGTTCCGTCGCCAACTGGACGCCGGCGCCTGGGGCATCACCCTGGCCAGCGCTACGCAAACTCGCGCGGCCTATGCGCATGGGGTGCGTCGGGTATTGATGGCCAACCAACTGGTGGGCACGCCGAACATGGCGTTGATCGCCGACCTGCTGGCCGATCCGACTTTCGACTTCTATTGCATGGTCGATCACCCGGACAACGTCGCGGATCTGGGCACCTACTTCGCCTCCCGCGGCGTGCGCCTGAACGTGATGATCGAATACGGCGTGGTGGGCGGCCGTTGCGGTTGCCGCAGCGAGCAGGAAGTCATCGACCTGGCCAAGGCCATCGCCGCGCAACCGGCATTGGCTCTGACCGGCATTGAAGGCTACGAAGGGGTGATCCACGGCGATCACGCCATCAGCGGTATCCGCGCCTTCGCCCAGTCGCTGGTGCGTCTGGCGGTGCAGTTGCAGGACAGCGGCGCTTTCGCCAACGCCAAGCCGATCGTCACGGCCTCAGGTTCGGCCTGGTACGACCTGATCGCCGAGGAGTTCGAGGCGCAGAACGCCGCCGGACGTTTCCTCAGTGTGCTGCGTCCGGGCAGCTACGTGGCTCACGACCACGGCATCTATAAAGAAGCGCAATGCTGCGTGCTCGACCGTCGCAGCGACTTGAACGAAGGCCTGCGCCCGGCGCTGGAAGTCTGGGCCCACGTGCAGTCGTTGCCGGAGCCGGGTTTTGCGGTGATCGCCCTGGGCAAGCGCGACGTAGCCTACGACGCAGGCCTGCCGGTGCCGTTGCTGCGTTACAAGGCGGGCGTGGTGCCGGCCAAGGGCGATGATGTCGGCGGCTGCAAGGTGACGGCGGTGATGGACCAGCACGCGTTCATGACCGTGGCGCCCGGGGTTGAGTTGAAGGTGGGCGACATCATTTCCTTCGGCACCTCGCACCCGTGCCTGACGTTCGACAAGTGGCGCACGGGGTGTCTGGTGGATGAGCAGTTGAATGTCATCGAGAACATGGAGACCTGTTTCTAAGGCTCGGATACCGAGTTGCTGCCTTCGCGGGCAAGCCTCGCTCCTACGGATCACACCAAC
>NZ_JBSVXG010000291.1:0-6124 GCF_054070595.1 Pseudomonas sp. SDO55104_S430
GGCATCGATGTTGGTGCGAATGACGCCTTCGCGGGCAAGCCTCGCTCCTACAGGGGGTTGTGGATAAATCGCGGACAACAAAAAAGCAGCCCGTAGGCTGCTTTTTTCTGCATCGGAAGCTGGACTTAAGCCAGTTTTTCCTTGATGCGAGCTGCTTTACCCGACAGGTCGCGCAGGTAGTACAGCTTGGCTTTACGTACGTCACCGCGACGCTTGACAGCCATGCTGTCGATCTGCGGGCTGTAGGTCTGGAAAGTACGCTCTACGCCAACACCGTTGGAGATTTTACGAACGGTGAATGCACTGTTCACGCCGCGGTTACGCTTGGCGATTACAACGCCTTCGAACGCTTGCAGACGGGAACGATCGCCTTCCTTCACTTTCACCTGAACGACAATGGTGTCGCCCGGGGCAAAGGCTGGGATCTCTTTGGTCATCTGCTCTGCTTCGAGTGCAAGGATGATTTTGTTAGTCATGCTGTGCTCCTAAGGTAAATCGTCTGATCTACCATCGATACGTTGTTAACTATCGTCCCGCTCGCGGAGATATTCCTCGAGCAGCTTCTTCTCTTCTCCAGAAAGCGAGCGGCTTTCCAGAAGATCGACGCGTCGTTCATAGGTCCGACCAAGGGACTGCTGTAAACGCCAACGCCGGATGTGCGCGTGATTGCCACTTAGCAACACGTCGGGAACACGCTGATCCGCATACACCTCAGGTCGGGTGTAGTGCGGGCAATCGAGCAGACCATCCGTAAAGGAATCTTCCTCGGCGGAGTCCGCATGCCCTAAAGCTCCGGGCAGCAGTCGTGTAACCGCATCGATCAGGACCATCGCCGGCAGCTCGCCGCCAGACAGTACATAGTCGCCAATCGACCACTCTTCATCGACATGAGCCTCAATAAAGCGCTCGTCAATGCCTTCATAACGACCGGCAATCAGGATCAATGCATCCAGATTCGCCAGATCGCGTACCGCCGACTGATTCAGCTGACGGCCTTGGGGGGACAGGTAAATCACCTTCGCTCCCTCCCCGGCGGCTGCCTTGGCCTGGACCAACGCGTCTTCCAGGGGCTTGATCTTCATCACCATGCCCGGACCACCGCCAAATGGGCGATCATCCACAGTGTGATGTCGATCCGTCGTGTAGTCTCGCGGGTTCCAACAGGTGAGCTGCAACAGCCCCTGTTTCACCGCCCGACTGGTGATGCCGTACTCGCTGATGGCGGAGAACATCTCGGGAAACAGACTGATCACTTCTACGCGCAAATTAGCCACGCTTAGAAATCCGCGTCCCAGTCCACCTTCATCTCGCCTGCTGCCAGGTCGACGGCCAACACGCATTGCTCGGTATAGGGCAACAGGCGTTCGCGATCATCCAGGCTGCCAGCGCAAGGCTTGACCACCATTACATCGTTCGAGCCGGTCTCCAGCAGGTGATCGATCTTCCCGAACAGTTGTCCGAGGGTGTCGATGACCTTGAGACCTTCCAGCTGGTACCAGTAGTACTCGCCGTCGGTCAGTTCAGGGAACAGGTTGCGCGGCACGCAGATCTCATAACCGGCCAGAAGACGAGCTTCTTCACGATCATCGAGACCCTTGAGCTTTGCGACCAGGAATTTTTCATTCCCGCGTCCGCTGACCAGCTCTACCTGCTTTACATTGCCGTCGCGCTTGAGCGTCCAGGTTTTGTAGTTCAGCAGGTTTTTGATCGGATCAGTAAAGGAATACACCTTCACTTCGCCGCGAACGCCGTGAACAGAGTAAATCTTGCCGATAACGATCAGATCATCAGCAACAGTTGGCGTCGCGTTCATATTGCTCAGGCCGCGGCCTTAGCAGCGTCCTTCAGCAACTGAGCAACACGCTCAGAAGGCTGTGCACCAACGCTCAGCCAGTAGGCTACGCGCTCTTGGTTCACGGACAGACGGACTTCCTGACCACGGGCAACAGGATTGAAGTAGCCAATCTGTTCTTTGTGGGAACCGTCGCGCGGGTTGCGGCTGTCGGTTACGGTCAGGTGGTAAAACGGGCGCTTTTTGGAGCCGCCAAGGGCAAGACGGATTGTTAGCATGTGAACATCGTTCCTGTAGTCGGTGCTGCAAATCTAAAGGCACAGCGGGCATGGGTGCCCGAAAGGCCGCATATTCTAAGGAATATCCGGACTTTTGCAAATGACTTTTTCCGGCGGCCTATCAGCCGCCATGCAGATTTGCTATAGAGCCGTCATTGAAAACGGCCTGTCGGCTCCCGCCAAGTGCGGGTTTACCGTTTGTCCCACATTTCTGTGGATCAGCGCCGGCAGGGGTGCCGGCGCGAATTCTTTACATTTTCGGCATGCCGCCGCCAGGCAACATTCCGCCCATGCCGCGCATCATCTTGGCCATACCGCCCTTGGCGGAGAATTTCTTCATCATCTTCTGCATCTGCTTGTGCTGCTTGATCAAGCGACCGATGTCCTGCACCTGGGTGCCGGAACCCATGGCGATACGACGCTTGCGCGAACCGCTGATCAGCTCGGGGTCGCGGCGCTCGGCCGGGGTCATGGAGTTGATGATGGCTTCCATCTGCTTGAACTGTTTCTCCGCCGCATTCTGGGCATTGCCCATCTGCGCCAGGTTCACGCCGCCCATGTTGGGCAGTTTGTCCATGAGGCCGCCGAGGCCGCCCATGTTCTTCATCTGTTGCAGCTGGTCGCGGAAGTCTTCGAGGTCGAAGCCCTTGCCCTTCTTCAGCTTCTTGGCCAGCTTGTCGGCCTTGTCCTTGTCGAGGGTCGCTTCGGCCTGTTCGATCAGGCTGAGCACGTCGCCCATGCCGAGGATGCGCGAGGCGATACGCTCAGGGTGGAACGGATCAAGCGCTTCGCTCTTCTCGCCCATACCGATGAACTTGATCGGCTTGCCGGTGATGGCGCGGACCGACAGTGCGGCACCGCCACGGGCGTCACCGTCGACCTTGGTCAGGATCACACCGGTCAGCGGCAGTGCGTCGCCGAAGGCCTTGGCCGTGTTGGCGGCGTCCTGGCCGGTCATGGCGTCGACCACGAACAGGGTTTCGACCGGGTTGATCGCGGCGTGCAGGGCCTTGATCTCGCCCATCATCTCTTCATCGATGTGCAGGCGACCGGCGGTGTCGACGATCACCACGTCGATGAATTTGAGTTTCGCTTCCTTAATAGCAGCCTGGGCGATGTCGACCGGCTTCTGGCTCAGGTCAGACGGGAAGAACGTCACGCCGATGTCGGTGGCCAGGGTTTCGAGCTGCTTGATCGCTGCCGGACGGTAAACGTCGGCGGACACGACCATGACCGACTTCTTCTTGCGCTCTTTAAGGAAGCGCGCGAGCTTGCCGGCGGTGGTGGTTTTACCAGCACCCTGCAAACCGGCCATCAGAATCACGGCGGGCGGGACGGCGCTCAGGTTCAAGTCTTCGTTGGCCGCGCCCATCAGGCTTTCGAGTTCGGCCTGGACGATCTTCACGAAGGCCTGGCCCGGGGTCAGGCTGCGGGACACTTCGGTGCCGACCGCACGCTCCTTGACCGAGTTGACGAAGTCCTTGACCACCGGCAGGGCGACGTCGGCCTCGAGCAACGCCATGCGCACTTCGCGCAGGGTGTCTTTGATGTTGTCTTCGGTCAGCTTCGCCTTGCCGGTGACATGGCGCAGCGTCTGCGAGAGGCGGTCGGTTAAGTTTTCAAACATTGCGCGATCCTTTCAGGCCCTGTGTAGACCGGGATAATGGCGGCCCGGACCGGACCAAACGGGTTCTCGGCGAGCCTGCGGCGTGGGCAGGTCGCGGATTATAGCGAAGACTGCGTCTGGCGCACACCCGCCGTCAGCTTGACTGGTCTTTCGTGCCGTGGGGGTTCTATGCCAAACTCAGCGACTTTCGGGCTTGCCTAACAGGACTTATGCTCCCCTTGTCACCCAGTTTGCTCAGCACCCTCGCCGCCGCCTGTCTATATGCCGCTGCGACTCTCTATCAAGGCACCCGCCTGGCCACCTGCGCCAAGGCGAACAAACGCCTGCTGGTCATCCTCGGCGTGCTCGCCGTGCTGGCCCACAGCGTCAGCCTCGTCGCCCACTTGTTGACGCCGGTTGGTCTGGGTCTGGACTTTTTCAGCGCCGCCAGCCTGATCGCCGCAGCCGTCATCGCCCTGACTCTGATCGCCTGCTCGCGAATTCCAGTGGAAAACCTGCTGGTATTGCTGTTCCCGCTCGGGGCGCTGACTGTGCTGCTGGCGCAGTTCGCGCCCGCCGGCACCGTGCAGGTGATCGATGAGGAGCCAGGCATCCTCGCCCACATCCTGCTGTCGATCCTGGCCTACGGCATGTTCACCATCGCGGTGTTCCAGGCCTTGCTGCTGCTGGTCCAGGACCATCAGCTCAAGCACAAGCACCCGTCCGGGCTGATCAAGAACTTCCCGCCGCTGCAAACCATGGAAAGCCTGTTGTTCGGCTTTCTCTGGGCCGGCTGGTCGCTGTTGTCGCTGTCGCTGATTTCCGGCTGGCTGTTCGTCGAAAACCTGTTCGCCCAGCATCTGGTGCACAAGACCCTGCTGGCGTGTCTGGCCTGGGTGGTCTTCAGTGTGCTGCTGTGGGGTCGCAACCGTCTCGGCTGGCGCGGACACAAGGCCATTCGCTGGACCCTCGCCGGTTTCTGCCTGCTGATGCTGGCCTATTTCGGCAGCAAGCTGGTCCGTGAATACATCCTGCACATCTGACGGGCGGCATTAATGGATGACTTGCCCTTAGGGCCGATGTTCGCAGTTGTAGCCCTGCTGATTCTCTGGTCGGCGCTGTTTTCGGCCATCGAATCCGCTCACCAGCATCTGCTGGCCAAGCGCACCGCGTCGCGCTCCAGCGACAAGCCGCTGGCCAGGCTGAACTTCCCGCTCAACAGCCTGATCTTCTGCAACACCCTGTGCCGCACGCTGGTAGTGGTGATCTGCACCCTGCTGGCGGTCTTCACCTGGGCGGAAAACGGTCCATGGGCCGCGTGCCTTGGTGCAGGCGCCGCCTTGCTGGTGTTTACCGACTATCTGCCGCGCACCCTCGCCACTCGCCATCCGGATGCGATCCTGGCTCTGGGCAACCAACTGCTGCCGATTCCGCTGAAGATCCTGTATCCGGCCGCTTGGCTGCTCAACGCCATCAGCCAACTGCTGCTGCGTCCGTTCGTGCGCAAAGCCAAGGTGGTGCAGCAAAGCGAAGACGAGCCACCGGCGGAGCAGCATGACGATCACGAACCCGCCGTCTGCCGCCCGCATTCGCTGCCCGGCATTCATGCGCTGGACAACATCACGGTCAACGACATTCTGGTGCCGCGCAGTGAAGTCGACGGGATCAACCTCGACGATCCGATCGATGAAATCATCGAGCAGTTGCGCGACAACAATCGCACGCGCCTGCCGGTGTTCCACAGCGACATCAATCAGGTCGAAGCGGTGCTCAATACCCGGCAGATCGGTCACCTGCTGGCCGACGGCAGCCTGACGGTCGACGATCTGCTGGCCGCCAGCCGCGAGCCCTACTTCGTGCCGGAAAGCACTCCGCTGCAACTGCAACTGCTGAACTTCCACAAGCAGCAGCGCCGCCTGGGCATGGTGGTCGACGAGTACGGCGAAGTGCTGGGCATCGTGACCCTGGAAGACATTCTCGAAGAGATCGTCGGCGAGTTCGAAAGCCAGCAGAACATGGACAACCCGCACATCCATCCACAGGCCGACGGCCGCCTGGTGATCGATGGCGCCGCGACCATCCGCGAGCTGAACAAGAGCCTGGGCTGGCACCTGCCCAGCGATGGCCCGAAGACCCTGAACGGCCTGGTGACCGAGGCGCTGGAAACCATTCCCGAGAGCGCGGTATGCCTGAAGATCGGCCGTTATCGCCTGGAAATCCTGCAGACCGAAGACAATCGCGTGACGCGGGTGCTGATCTGGCAGACCACGGCGGCGCCTGCGATGGTTCCTGCCCGGTAAAAGATCAAAAGATCGCAGCCTCGCTTCGCTCGACAGCTCCTACACAAAATCAGCGGTATCCACAAAACCTGTGGGAGCGGGCTTGCCCGCGAAGGCGGTGTGTCAGGCGACATCGATGCTGGATGTGCCGGCCTCTTCGCGGGCAAGC
>NZ_JBSVXG010000292.1:0-6038 GCF_054070595.1 Pseudomonas sp. SDO55104_S430
TTGCTCGCGAAAGCGGTGTGTCAGTCGACGTCATCATTGACTGACACACCGCATTCGCGAGCAAGCTCGGCTCCCACAGGGTTTTGTGTTGGACCGAATATCTACAGTGCCATTTCCAGCTCGGTTTCCTTGGCGAAACGATGGATTTCCCGCTGCCCCGCAGCCGTGAGCTGCAACGCTCGTGAATCCGCCGGCAACGTCAGCCAGCCGGACTGCATGAACAACTGCAACAACGCTGCTCCCAGCGACCCGCCCATGTGCGGGCGCCTTTCGCTCCAGTCCGGACAGGCGCACGCCGACTTGCCGTTACGGTGAGCCAGCGCCTGGATGAACACCCCACGCGCGGCCAGTTCCGTCGAGCCCTTGAGCGTGATCGTCACTCGCTGCTCGAACTGTTCGATCCAGCCCGCCTCCAGCAATCGCTGATACAGATCCGCAGCCAGAGTGCCGCCCAGATGGTCGTCGCACAGTCGCGCGCGCAACAACGACGAGCGCTTGGGTGGCGGGCTGGCCAGAGGTGTGCTGTGTCTGAAAATGTCCGGAATGTTCTGCGGGGTGCTGGCCAGCGTCGCACTGGCCAGCGCTTCGATCGCGGCGCCGACTTCGGGAGCCGACAGGCGGAAGAAACGCTTTCGCCCCCGGGTTTCGACCTTCAACAGCCCCCCGGTGGACAGGCGCCCCAGATGGGCGCTGGCCGAAGACGGCGACAGACCGGCCAGCAAGGCCAGTTCCTCGGCCTGTCGCGCCGTGCCGTCCATCAAGGCCCACATCATTGCGCTGCGCTTGGGGTCAGCCAGCAAGGTGGCTATCTGGCTGATACAAGGTGCATGTTCCATGAATTCACTCCCTGTTGAATCGTTCGTCTGTTGCTCTGTTCGTCTGCCGCAAGGAGACATCTTGACCACAATTGCACCGTCGGCCAATGCGTGGTTACCGCCATGAACCGCGCAAAGTCTTCGCTCACCCTGGCCATCTGCGGACTGGCTCAAAGCGGCCTCGTGTTGGCGGATGGACTTCGCCGTGGCAACTGAAGGTGCTTGCGTGAGAGGCGCTAGTATAGGCGGGCCAATCGCGGGTTTTTGCCCTCTGCAAATCCACGATGCTGATAGTTGCTGCGGGAAATTTCGCTTTTTTCCCGCGACTAATGACCGATTCCGGTGAACCCCGGAAAATGACTGCTCAACGAAGCGCATCGGCTGGCAAGCATTTCCCGAAGAAGGTTCACAGGCTTACTCAATTGTGCGCGATGGGCGCACAACAAATTCAGCGGAGCGCGCTCGCAAAGCAGTTCCGGCATCAGCACCTTCAATCGCCCCGCCAGCACATCGGCGCCTACATCGAGCCAGGATTTGTAGGCGATCCCGGCGCCCGCCAAGGCCCACAGTCGCACTACATCGGCATCGTCACTGAAGCGATCTCCGCTGACTGTCAGGCCGACCTCGCGTTTGCCGTCGTGAAAACTCCAATGGTCGTGGACCCGGCTGCCGAGCATGTAGAGCAGGCAATTGTGCTGGGCCAATTGCTCGAGCTGACGCGGCTCGCCATGCCGCGCCAGGTAGCTCGGCGCGGCGCAGAGCACGCGGCGGTTCTGCGGTGCGATGGGCAGCGCGACCAGGCTGGAATCTTCCGGTTCGCCATAGCGCAGGGCGATGTCTACCGGCTGGCGGAAAAGATCGGCGATGCGGTCCCCCAGCAACAGGCGCACCGTGAGCTTGGGATGCTCGCGCTGAAACTCGTCCAGCCACGGCAGCAGCAGGTTGCGGCCAAAGTCCGACGGCGCCGATAACTGCAACACGCCGCTGACCTGATCCTGGCCGCTGGCCAATAACCGCCGCCCCTCATCGAGATTACTCAGGGCCGCCCGGGCATATTCCAGGAAGCCCTCGCCCTCGGCGGTCAGGCGCAGGCTGCGGGTCGAGCGGGCGAGCAAACGGGCGCCGAGCTGCTGCTCGATGCGCTTCAACGCCGCACTGGCCACCGCCGCCGACATGTCCATGCCCCGCGCGGCCGCCGACAGGCTGCCCAGATCCGCCGCCCGAACGAACAACTGCAAATCATCGAAACGCAGCATTCCAAATCCATTATCAAAAAAATATTGAAAGAGCCTGCTCTTTTAGCGAGTTTTTTCTCGGGAAGAAATAGCTAATCATCCACTCATCGCCATCAGCCACCCGGAGACCGTCCATGTCCCAGCCCTTCACCGCCATTGCCACTCTCATCGCCAAACCCGGCCAGCAGGACGCGCTTGAGCAACATCTGAGGGCGCTGGTCGAACCCACCCGCGCCGAAGCCGGCTGCGGTCAATATGACTTGCACCAGGACCTGGCCAATCCGCTGGCCTTCTACATGATCGAACACTGGAGCAGTGACGAAGCGCTCCAGGCCCATGACGCGAGTGCCCACATTCAAAACTTCCGGGCCAAAGCCGCCGATTTCCTCGAACACTTCGAGCTCAAGCGTCTGCGCAGCGTCGCGTGATCAATTTTCCATACATTTGAGGAGCCACCGATGAAAGCCATTGCCTATTACGCGTCCCTGCCGATCAGCGACGAAAAATCCCTGCAGGACATCGAGCTGCCGGAGCCGGTCGCCGGCCCGCGCGACCTGCTGGTGGAAGTCAAAGCCATCTCGGTCAACCCGGTGGACACCAAGGTCCGCCAGAACGTCCAGCCCGAGGGCGGCGCAGCCAAGGTGCTGGGCTGGGACGTGGCCGGCGTGGTCAAGTCTGTTGGCAGCGAAGTGACCCTGTTCAAGGCCGGCGACAAGGTGTTCTACGCCGGCTCCATCGCCCGCGCTGGCGGCAACAGCGAGCTGCACGTGGTGGATGAGCGAATCGTCGGCCACATGCCGAAAACCCTTGGTTTCGCCGAAGCCGCCGCCCTGCCCCTGACCGCGATCACCGCCTGGGAACTGCTGTTCGAACGTCTGCAAATTCGTGAAGGAAAAACCGATGAAGGCCAGAGTCTGCTGATCGTCGGAGCCGCTGGCGGTGTCGGTTCGATCCTCACCCAACTGGCGAAGCAACTCACCGGCCTGAACGTCATCGGCACCGCGTCGCGTCCACAGACCCAGAGCTGGGTGAAGGAATTGGGCGCCGATCAGGTGATCGATCACAGCCAGCCGCTCAGTGAAGCGCTGAAAAAAGCCGGCATCCCTCAAGTGACTCACGTGGCCAGCCTGACCCAGACCGATCATCACCTCGATCAACTGATCGAAGCCCTGGCGCCGCAAGGCAAACTGGCGCTGATCGATGACCCCAAAACCCTGGACGTGACCAAGCTCAAGCGCAAGAGTCTGTCGCTGCACTGGGAGTTCATGTACACCCGTTCGCTGTTCGAAACTGCGGACATGATCGAACAGCACAAGCTGCTCGATCGCGTAGCGCAACTGGTCGATGAAGGTACGCTCAAGACCACGGTTGGCGAGCATTTTGGCACCATCAATGCGGCCAACTTGCGCCGTGCCCATGCGCTGCTGGAAAGCGGCAAGGCCAAGGGCAAGATCGTGTTGGAAGGGTTCTAAAAGGCCACAATCAAAGGATCGCAGAGCGCGCAGCGGACAAAATCATTTCCAGAAGTTGCCGCAAGCTGCGATCCTTTTGCCGTCAGTCCGAAGGTTGATCCTTGTCACAAACGCAGCGAAATTCGGGTCTACAATCGAATCCTCTGCGAGGCAATCTTTTACTTGAGGAGGTCAGCAATGAAGATCCTGATAAAAGAATTGGCGAAATCCCGGTGGCAGGTCCGCCTGGACCAACACGCCGTGACATTCCGCAGCGAAGCTGAAGCGCGCGCCTTCACCAGCACTCTCGAAGCGCGCCTGCACGCGCCCCATTACCTCCCTCAACACCAGCAACGTGCTGTCGGCTGAGTCCCCTCCTCAGACCTGGGCTTGCGCCAACGCCCGGGCATTCTGCAGACGCCGGGTGAGCATGGCCGCGCCTGCCACCAACGCTCCACACAGGCTGATGACCAGCGCCATCGGCATGGCGCTGCCGTCGTGCAAAACTCCCACCAGCGCGGCGGCGCCCGCTGCCACGCTGAATTGCAGGCAGCCAAGCAACGCCGAAGCACTGCCCGCTCTCGCACCCTGACCGTTCATCGCACAGGCAGAGGCGTTGGGAAGAATGCAACCAAGGCTGGAAATGCAGATAAACAGTGGTATCAACAACGGCCACAATTTTTCGGTGTGCAAGGCACTGACCGCCAGCAGAGTCAAACCTGCGGCAAGGTAAACCCATACCGCGCGAGCAAGGAGGAACGCCGGCCCGCGCCTGGACAACAGCCGCGCATTGACCTGGGCCACCAGAATGAAGCCTGCGGCGTTGGCGCCGAACAGCCAACCGAAATGCTCGGCCGGCACACCATAGAGTTTAATGAACACGAACGGTGAGCCGGCGATGTAGGAGAACATGCCGGCGATGGCGATACCGCCGGTCAGGGCATGGCCCAGGTACACCTGATCCTTCAGCAGACGACCGTATTGGCGCAGCGCCCCGGACAGCGGCTGGCGCGGGATATTGGCCGGCAGGCTTTCCGGCAGGCCAAACGCTACGGCCAGGCCAGCCAATGCGCTGAAACCGGTCAATGCGAGGAAGATCGACTGCCAGCCGGAGGTATTGACCAGCAACCCGCCGAGCATCGGCGCCAGAATCGGCGCCAGGCCCATCACCAGCATCAACTGCGAAAAGACCTTGGCCGCCCCCACCGCATCACATTTATCGCTGACCACCGCCCGGGAAATCACCATGCCCGCGCATCCGCCCAAGGCCTGGACGAATCGCGCGCCGATCAGCCATTCCAGACTCGGTGCATAGGCGCACGCGAAAGATGCCAAGGTGAACAGCGCGACACCGGCCAACAACGGAATGCGCCGCCCGAAGCGGTCTGCCACTGGCCCGTAACCCAATTGCCCGATGGACAAACCGAGAAAATACGCCGCCAGGGTCAGTTGAACGTGATTTTCGTCAGTGCCGAAGGCTTGCGCCATTGCCGGGAAGGCCGGCAGGTAAAAATCGATCGCCAACGGACCGAAAGCGCTCAAGGCGCCGAGAATAAGGATTGTGCGGAAATTCATCAGGCATCCAGTTGGGCAGAAGTCGGCAGGCCCGACAGTCTAGCCGCGCATGGACGCCTTGAACATTCCGATAGCTCGCTAACTATTAAAAAGATCAGGCCACCTTGACGCCGTAGCCTTCTTCGCTGATCACCGCGATCACCTGCTCAACCGACAGCGACGACTCGACACCGACTTCCTTCGCCGCCAGATCGACGCGCACGCTGGCCGCCGGATCCTTGGCCTGAACCGCTTGAGTGATGGCCCTGACGCAGTGACCGCAGGACATGCCTTCGACATTGAATACTTGCATGGTACGACTCCCTTGATGAGGCGTTTGAGTGAGATTGCAAGCAGTGTCGAGCTTGCCACCATGGCAAGGTCAAGTTCTGAAGTGATCTGCCGGGCTGGCAATTGACGCCGCGCTCGGCCAAGCTGCGTCCATTCATGTTTCGATCTCAGGAGATTCAGCCATGCGCTGGTCAGCTTTCAGCCTGTTTGGCCTGCTCGGCCTTTTCGCCGCCATGCCTTCGGCCCATGCCGCCGGGGAAGACTACGGCGTGCTGATCATTTCCCGCGAGCGACTGGAAGTCGCGACCAGTTGCGAAATCGGCGTGTACATCCACGACCAGCTGTCCGCGCGCCTGTTCCAGGAGCAAAGCACCTCGTTCAATCTGCCGCCGGGCAATATTTCCCTGCGCCTCAAGTTGCTGCCGGGCCAGGTACCGGGCTGCAACCCGGGCATGCTGGCGCCGGGTTCGCAGGACATCACGCTGCGCGCGGGTGACGTGCAGAAGTACCGGATTGCGATGACGCAGGAAGGGATGTATCTGAAGCGTACGGGGCTGGGATATTGAGTCGCCTGTCACAAATACTGTGATGTTCACAATTCCATGTGGGAGCGGGGTTTTTCGCGGGGAGGACAGCACACCCCCCCCACATGGCGCCTTCCACCCCCCCCTCTCCAACCAACCCCCCCCCCC
>NZ_JBSVXG010000293.1:0-6009 GCF_054070595.1 Pseudomonas sp. SDO55104_S430
GCGGTGGTCGTCAACGATGACGTTGGCAGCCTGACACCCCGCGGTGCCCTGTCGTCCATCGCGAGCAAGCTCGGCTCCTACAGGTCAGGGATCACCATGGAATGGTCTCACCCCGGTAATTCACAAAATGATGCCCGCCCTTGCCGACGTACGCATTCACCTGATCAACCAGACCACGGGTGCTGGTCTGCACATCGATATCCGCGCCGTCACCACCCATGTCGGTTTTCACCCAACCCGGATGCAACGACAGCACGGTCAGTTTCTGCTCGCCCAGTTGCGTGACGAAGCTGTTAGTCATCGAGTTCAGCGCGGCTTTGCTGGCCTTGTACAGCGCCAGTTCCGGTGCGTCGGGCATGGTCACGCTGCCCAGGACCGAACTCATGAACGCCAGCACACCGGTGTCCGGGCGGATCTGCCCGACAAAGATCTGCGCCAGGTTGATCGGCGCCACGGCATTGGTGAAGAACAGTTGGCCGACTTCGGCCAGCGTCGCGCCGCCCGGCGTCTGCACATCCGGTCCCTTGACCCCGGCATTGACGAACAGCAGGTCGAACACTTCGACCTTGAGCTGCTGGCTCAAGGCGATCACCGCCTGCCGGTCGTCCATGTCGAGCTTCTCGATCCGCACATTGCCCAGCGCCTTCAGGGCCTCGGCGTTTTGCGGGTTGCGCACGGTGGCGGTGACTTGCCAGCCATCGGCCAGCAGGGTGTTCACCAGGCCGAGGCCCAGCCCTCGGGAGGCGCCGATGATCAGCGCGGTTTTTGCCTTGGACATGAGTGGCTTCCTTGATGAGTAAGAGTCACGGATACCTATGCTGCAACGCCTGATGCGAGGCGTCGAGTTCATTGTGTCCGGTGCGGCATGCATGACAGAGAACTGCTCAAAAAATGATCAGTCATGTGCAAGCCATGTCCGGCATGGGGCGGCGACGGGAATGAACGGGTTATCCACAGATTGCTCCACAGTATTTGTGCGCAAGCTCGAATGTCGGGCATAAGCGGGGGGCGGCTATCTTCCAAAGGTGATAAACCGGTCTAAGTGACTGTTTTTAATTGAATTTGTATTTTGTGATGGCAAATTGGACGAAAAGTGAACAAATCCCGCAAAGCCGCATGACAGAAGGGTTACAGCGGTATGTGCTCAGGTTATCCACAGCCGGGTGCACAGCAGATGTGGGCAAATGTGCGTGGCTGGGGATAAAAGCAAACGTTATAAAAAACGCAGCGTTCGGCAGGTCCATGAGGGTTTCAACGCTGCAACAAGATCCGCCCGCGACTTAAATCCGCCAGTTGCCGTTGCAACGTTTCGATATGCGCTTCACCCACCGCCAACTGCAACTCGACGCCATTAGCCGTGAAATCTTCCTGCACCACCAGCCCGCCGAGTTCCGCCACCCGCAGCTTCACCAACGCCAACTCGCCGAACGCGCAGGCACAACGCAGCGGCACGCGACTGATCAGCTCGATCTTCGGTGCTGCCTGCAGGCATTTGTTGGCACCGCCGCCGTAGGCTCGGGCGAGTCCGCCGGTGCCTAGCTGAATGCCGCCATACCAGCGAATCACCAGCACCACGACCTGATCGCAATCCTGCGCCTCGATCGCTGCCAATATCGGCCGGCCAGCGGTACCGCCGGGTTCGCCGTCGTCGGTGCTGCGGTACTGATCGCCAAGCTTCCACGCCCAGCAGTTGTGCGTCGCGTCGAGGTCGCTGTGCCGCTCGATGAAGGCTTGCGCCTCGGCAGGGCTGCCGATGGGCGCGGCGAAGGTGATGAAACGGCTTTTGCGGATTTCTTCGCGGTATTCGCAAAAGTCGCTGAGGGTGAATGGCATGGGCGTTTATTTAAGGTCTTGAAGGGTTGGCGGGGCGTCGGACACGTTAACGGGTCGCCGCGAGGCTCTCAAGGAAACTCTCCAGCACCAGATGCGGACGGCGGCCCTTGCGGGTGACCGAGGCGAGGCTCAGGTCATAGAAGCGCGCCTTGGGTTTGAGCGCGCGCAGGCGACCTTGCTGGACCCAGAGACTGGCGTAGTGATCCGGCAGATAACCGATGTAGCGCCCGGTCAGAATCAGGAAGGCCATGCCTTCGCGGTCCGAGGCGCTGGCGGTGCAGTTGAGCGCCTGGTAATGGGCCTGGATCTCCGCCGGCAAACGGAAGGTCGGTGCGATGGCGTCCTGTTGATTGAGGCGTCCGTCGTCCAGTTGCTTGTCGTCGACATAAAACAGCGGGTGGCCCACCGCGCAATAGAGCAGCGAACGTTCACTGTAGAGCGGCTGATATTCCAGCCCCGACAACGCGCTGGCCTGCGGCACCACGCCGACGTGCAAGCGGCCGTCGAGTACGCCTTGCTCCACTTCATTGGGCGGGATCATGCGGATCTGGATCTGCACGTCCGGACCGCGCTCCTTCAATTGCGCCAGAGCATGGGTGATGCGCATGTGGGGCAGGGTGACCAGGTTATCGGTCAGGCCAATGGTCAGCTCGCCGCGCAAATGCTGGTGCAGGCCGTTGACCTCGGTGCGAAAACTTTCCAGCGCGCTCAACAGTTGCAGCGCCGATTGATACACCTCGCGGCCTTCTTCGGTAAGGGAAAAACCGGCGCGGCCACGCTGGCACAGGCGCAGACCGAGGCGCTGCTCCAGGTCGCTCATTTGCTGGCTGATGGCCGAGCGACCGATGCCGAGTACGCTTTCAGCGGCAGAGAATCCCCCGGACTCGACCACACTGCGAAAGATCCGCAACAGGCGGATATCAAAGTCGCTGACTTGCGCCAGCGGGTCGGGACGACGGCTGCTCATGGGCTTGCTCGATAGTTTAGTCAGCGTCTGACTGAAGGTTAGAAAAGTTGGATTTCACCGACTTTATCCCCGTGGCAATTTAGCTGCAACAACGCTTTTCATTCCCTGCGCCGCTCATTGCCTTGCGAGGTTCCACCCATGAATTTGCCTGAAAACGCACCGACTTCTCTGGCCAGCCAACTGAAGCTCGATGCTCACTGGATGCCTTACACCGCCAACCGTAACTTCCAGCGCGATCCGCGTCTGATCGTTGGCGCCGAAGGCAGCTGGCTGATCGACGACAAGGGTCGCAAGGTCTATGACTCGCTGTCGGGCCTGTGGACCTGTGGCGCCGGTCACACTCGCAAGGAAATTCAGGAAGCGGTCGCCAAACAACTGGGCACCCTCGACTACTCGCCTGGCTTCCAGTACGGCCACCCGCTGTCGTTCCAGCTGGCGGAAAAAATTACCGATCTGACGCCGGGCAACCTGAACCACGTGTTCTTCACCGACTCGGGCTCTGAATGTGCCGACACTGCGGTGAAGATGGTGCGCGCTTACTGGCGTCTGAAGGGCCAGTCGACCAAGACCAAGATGATCGGTCGTGCACGTGGTTATCACGGCGTGAACATCGCCGGCACCAGCCTGGGCGGCGTCAACGGCAACCGCAAACTCTTCGGTCAGGCGATGATGGACGTCGATCACCTGCCGCACACGCTGCTGGCGAGCAATGCTTACTCCCGTGGCATGCCGGAGCAGGGCGGTATCGCGCTGGCCGATGAGCTGCTGAAACTGATCGAACTGCACGATGCTTCGAACATCGCTGCCGTGTTCGTCGAGCCACTGGCGGGTTCCGCTGGCGTGCTGGTTCCGCCACAGGGTTACCTCAAGCGTCTGCGCGAAATTTGCGACCAGCACAACATCCTGCTGGTGTTCGACGAAGTGATCACCGGTTTCGGCCGTACTGGCACCATGTTCGGCGCCACCACTTTCGGCGTGACCCCGGACCTGATGTGCATCGCCAAGCAAGTCACCAACGGCGCGATCCCGATGGGCGCGGTGATTGCCAGCTCCGAGATCTACCAGACCTTCATGAACCAGCCGACGCCTGAGTACGCGGTCGAGTTCCCGCACGGCTACACCTATTCCGCTCACCCGGTGGCGTGCGCTGCGGGCCTGGCTGCACTCGACCTGCTGCAAAAGGAAAGCCTGGTGCAGAGCGTGGCCGAAGTCGCACCGCATTTCGAAAATGCACTGCACGGCCTGAAAGGCACGAAGAACATCATCGACATCCGTAACTTCGGTCTGGCCGGCGCGATCCAGATCGCACCGCGTGACGGCGACGCCATCGTGCGTCCGTTCGAGGCGGGCATGGCGCTGTGGAAAGCAGGCTTCTACGTGCGCTTCGGCGGCGACACCCTGCAGTTCGGCCCAACTTTCAACAGCAAGCCGCAGGACCTGGATCGCCTGTTCGACGCGGTCGGTGAAGTGCTGAGCAAACTCGACTGATTTGGCTTGGCTACGCATCTATATAGAAGGCACCCTTTATAGGGGCGCCCGTTGACACATTTTCAGGAGCTTCCATGAGCGTTATTCCGCATTTGATCAATGGTGAACTGATCACCGAAACCGGCCGCAGCACCGACGTGTTCAATCCGTCCACCGGTCAGGCGATCCACAAGCTGCCACTGGCCAGCCGCGAAACCATTCAACAGGCCATCGACGCGGCCAAGGCTGCTTTCCCGGCCTGGCGCAACACCCCGGCGGCCAAGCGCGCCCAGGTGATGTTCCGCTTCAAGCAACTGCTGGAGCAGAACGAGGCGCGTATCGCCCAACTGATCAGCGAAGAGCACGGCAAGACCCTGGAAGACGCTGCCGGTGAATTGAAGCGTGGCATCGAGAACGTCGAGTTCGCGTGTGCCGCACCGGAAATCCTCAAGGGCGAATACAGCCGCAACGTCGGCCCGAACATCGATGCCTGGTCCGACTTCCAGCCGCTGGGCGTTGTGGCGGGTATCACCCCGTTCAACTTCCCGGCCATGGTGCCGCTGTGGATGTACCCGTTGGCGATCGTTTGCGGCAACTGTTTCATCCTCAAGCCATCCGAGCGTGATCCGAGCTCGACGCTGCTGATCGCCCAACTGTTGCTGGAAGCCGGCCTGCCGAAGGGCGTGCTGAGCGTGGTTCACGGTGACAAGGCTGCGGTGGATGCGCTGATCGAAGCGCCGGAAGTGAAGGCGCTGAGCTTTGTTGGCTCGACGCCGATTGCTGAATACATCTATTCCGAAGGCACCAAGCGCGGCAAGCGCGTCCAGGCGCTGGGCGGGGCGAAGAACCATGCGGTGCTGATGCCGGATGCGGATCTGGATAACGCCGTCAGCGCGCTGATGGGTGCTGCTTACGGTTCGTGCGGCGAGCGCTGCATGGCGATCTCGGTGGCGGTCTGCGTGGGCGATCAGGTTGCCGATGCACTGGTGGCCAAACTGACGCCGCAGATCAAGGCGCTGAAAATCGGTGCCGGCACTTCGTGCGGTCTGGACATGGGGCCATTGGTGACCGGTCAGGCTCGCGACAAAGTCAGCGGTTATGTCGAAGACGGCGTAGCGGCAGGTGCGACCCTGGTGGTGGACGGTCGTGGCCTGAGCGTAGCCGGTCATGAAAACGGCTTCTTCCTGGGTGGCTGCCTGTTCGACAACGTGACTCCTGAGATGCGTATCTATAAAGAAGAGATCTTCGGGCCGGTACTGTGCGTCGTTCGGGTCAACAGCCTGGAAGAAGCCATGCAGCTGATCAACGATCACGAGTACGGCAACGGCACCTGCATCTTCACCCGTGACGGTGAAGCGGCGCGCTTGTTCTGCGATGAGATCGAAGTGGGCATGGTTGGCGTGAACGTGCCGTTGCCGGTGCCGGTGGCTTACCACAGCTTCGGCGGCTGGAAGCGTTCGCTGTTCGGTGACCTGCATGCTTATGGCCCGGACGGTGTGCGTTTTTACACGCGCCGCAAGGCCATCACCCAGCGCTGGCCGCAGCGTGCGAGCCATGAGGCGTCGCAGTTCGCGTTCCCTAGCTTGTAAGCAGTAGTGGAAGAGAAGGCCGGCCCCCTTGTCATGAGGGGGCCGGCCTTCGTGTTTTAGGGCTTTTTAAAGTTGTATGACAGATTTATGAAAATAGGTGTTGACGGCAGATTTCAGATCTCTATAATTCGCCCCACTTCCGGCGCAGTCGAA
>NZ_JBSVXG010000294.1:0-5988 GCF_054070595.1 Pseudomonas sp. SDO55104_S430
TGTGTCGTTCACAGATCCAATGTGGGAGCGGGCTTGCTCGCGAAGAGGCCCTCAAGCACAAAGAAAATCCTGACAGTTAACCAACCTTGTGCAACACCTCAATCAACTCCCGCTTCCCCGAGGCATGGGATTTCTCCTGCTTGCTGGATGTATTCAAACGTCCAGCTTGCGAGCCGCCTCGACACCAGCGGCGCTGAGTTTGATCGGCAGGTTCAGCGAGTGCTCGCCGGCTTCGTTGCACAGCACATTGCCGTGCTGGATCAGTCCGCGGTCTTGCAGGGTGGCGAGGGTGCTGGCCACGACTTTCTCCCCCCGGTAATTGTCCAGGACCTCCTTGCCCAAACCGTTCGGGTGGGCGTGCAACAGGCGGGTCAGGACTTCTTTCTCCAGGTTTTTATCGACGTTCATGGTTACCTCTCATGGTGATGGACAGGTCTTTCCGGCGAAGTGTGTTATTGGCTTGCGCCGCCTTCGGAGCCCGAGCCACCGGTGGTGGTTTTCGAGCCGATGCCGGGGCCGGCGTTGTCTGGTGTGGCAGTGCCCGGCGAGTTGAGCCCGCCCTGGCGTCCGCTATCGTTGCCTTGGGTGCGAGGGTCGGTGCCGGTGGACGGCGGCAGGCTGTTATCCATTTCGGCGCCGTTGGTGTTCATGCCGGGGGCGCTCTGGATGGCGGGAGCCTTGGGGCTTTCGACCGGGTTGGTCGGGCCGGTGCCGGAGGCGGTCGTCGCCGCGATGGCGAGAGGGGACAACAGTGCCGCGAAGGCGAGGGCGGTCAGCCGGGACGTGATCATGGTGTTCTCTCCATTGATTTAGAGTCCTTACCTGACGTTGGTCCGCCCTCGCTTCTAATTGGTGCCTGATGGTCGACGAACGGTTCAGGCGTGTTGCAGTGTCCGGTCTGTCTTTACCCGGCACCAGATCAGGCGACCGAGAGTGATCGACCAGTTCAAAGCCGCAACCGCCAGCACAGTCAGCAACAGCGTCGCCATGCCGTGCTCGACGATGATTTTCCCGGCCAGCAGCGGAAAGCCGAAGACGCCGATGAAGTACGACAGGCTGAACAGCAGCAGCGATTGCGCGGTGGTGCCGCTCGGCGCTTCGTTGGCGGCCAGGCCGTTGATCACCGAGTAGGTCAGCCCGTAACCGACCCCGAGCATCACTGCCGCGAGCACGTAGCTGAAACCGCCGTCGACTCCGAAACCGAACATCAGGATCGAACCCATCATCAGCCCCGACAACAGGCACGATGCGCGCAACGGATCGCGTTTGACCACGATGCCGGCGATCAGAATACGGCTGCTGATCGCCGCGCTCATGAAGCCCAGGAAGAACAGCGAATAGTCCAGCGAGCGCGCAGCGGCGTAGCTGGTCTGGAAGCTCGACAGACCGCCGAACACGCAACCGCCGAGGCCGACCATGATGATCGGGAACACCGCCCGGGATTTCAGTACCTGGCTCGCCGCCTGCCAGGAAATTCGCGAGACCGCCGTGGATTGCGTCGAGGCGATTTTCAGCTGGCGGTCCAGTCGCCAGAACAGCAGCACACCGATCAGGCTGGCCGCTGCAGCCAGGTAAAACGCTGCGGTCACCGGATAACCCAGGGCGCTCGCCGCGCGACCGAGCAACGGCCCGCTGCCGATCCCGGTCATCATGCTGCCCGAGAGCAGGGCGAAGTATTTGGCGCGCTGCGCGGGGCTGACCAGACTCGCGACGATGATCGGCCCGAGGGTGTAGAACACGCCCCAGCCCATGCCCAGCAGCAGACCGAAGAACAGCAGCAGATGGCCGAAGCCAGGTGTCAGTGCAAAGCCCAGGCTGGCGGCCACCAGCAGCACGCCGAACAACGCCACCGAACGCGCCGCGCCAAGCAGGTCGCACAGATGACCGGAGAAGATCACCGCCACGAAGGTGCTGAGCATCGCCGCGGAAATCACACTGCCGGCATCGTGCTCGTTGCCGCCGCGCGAACCGATCAGCAGCGACAGCAGAAACGTCGATCCGTAGGACAGCGACAGCAGGTAACTGGCCAGGCAGAACAGGCCGAACAACTTGCCGGAAACGGGAGGTGTTGCGGTAGACATGAAGCGGTTCCTTGACCTGATGAATGCGCAGGGTGTCTATCTACCACGCTGGGTGCGGATGTTAGGTCTGAGGTTCGCGATGCCAAGGTTAGCCCCGGGCGGAATGATCCCAATATTCCTTGTGGCGAGGGGGCTTCTGTGGCGAGGGGGCTTGTCTGTGGTGAGGGGATTTATCCCCGTTGGACTGCGCAGCAGTCCCATTTTTTTTTGGGGGGCCGCTTCGCAGCCCAACGGGGATAAATCCCCTCGCCACAGGTAATGCGCAGCCTTAGTATGGCGTTTTCCATTTTCCGACAAGGCACGTCCATGACGATCGAAATCCGCCCGGCAACCCCCAGCGATGCTCCGCAAATTCTCGCGTTCATCACTGAACTGGCCGACTACGAACGTGCCCGCCATGAAGTCATCGCCAGCGTCGCCGACATCGAGCGCAGCCTGTTCAGCGAAGGCGCCACCGCCCATGGCCTGATCTGTCTGCGCGACGGCGTGGCCATCGGTTTTGCCGTGTTCTTCTTCAGCTATTCCACGTGGCTGGGCAGCAACTGCCTGTACCTGGAAGATCTCTACATCACCCCCGAACAACGCGGCGGCGGCGCGGGCAAGACCCTGCTGCGGCACCTGGCGAAAATCGCCTGCGCCAACGACTGCGGGCGCTTCGAGTGGAGCGTGCTGGAGTGGAACACCCCGGCCATCGACTTCTACAAATCCCTGGGCGCGCAGCCGCAGGAGGAGTGGGTGCGCTATCGCATGGACGGCAAGGTGTTGCGCGAGTTCGCTGAAGGCAACTGATCACCGCTTAACCGCTCAAAAGATCGCAGCCTTCGGCAGCTCCTACAGAGATTTGTGTAGGAGCTGCCGGAGGCTGCGATCTTTTTTGTCTTTATCTCAATATATGGGATTGATATTTATATATTGAGATTTCCCCGCTCCCGGGTTTATAGTCCCGCTCACTCACTGCCAAAAACCAGAACAGGTGAAGCGATGCAGGCGCAATTGATCGCGCTCGATTGGGGGACGACCTCATTACGTGCTTACAAACTTGCCGAAGGCGGCCAGGTGCTCGAACAGCGTTCGCTGGCGTCGGGGATCATGCAGTTGCCCAAGGCGCCTCGAATCATCAACGGTCGCGAATGCGCCGACGGTTTTGAACTGGCGTTTGACGAAGCCTGCGGTGACTGGCTCGATGCCCAGCCGAATCTGCCGGTGATCGCCTGCGGCATGGTCGGCAGCGCCCAGGGCTGGCGCGAAGCGACCTACCGCGACACCCCGGCGAACGTCGCCAACCTCGGCACCTCCCTGCAAACCGTGCGCAGCCTGCGCGGTGTCGACGTGCACATCGTGCCGGGGGTGATCCAGCGTTCGCGTCTGCCCAATGTCATGCGCGGCGAAGAAACCCAAGTGCTCGGCGTGCTGCAAAGCCTGGCGCACGAAGCGAACGGCGATCTGCTGATCGGCCTGCCGGGCAGCCATTCGAAATGGGTGGAAGTGGCCGATGGCTGCATCGTGCACTTCGATACCTTCATGACCGGCGAAGTCTTCGCCGTACTCAGCGAACACAGCATTCTCGGCCGCACCCTGCAGCGTGGCGGCTCGTTCGACGGCCAGGCCTTTGATCGCGGCGTGCAGGTGGCGATGTCGGCGGATGGCGACATCGGCGTGCTGTCGACCCTGTTCAGCGCCCGCACCCTGGGCCTGACCGGCGAACTCAATGGCGCCCAGCAGACCGATTACCTGTCCGGCCTGCTGATCGGCCACGAACTTTCGGCCCTGGCCAATGCCCAGCGCCAGCGCCGCAACAGCGTGCACTTGCCGTCGATCGTCCTGATCGGCAACTCCCAGCTGTGCGCTCGCTACAGCCGGGCGCTGGATGCCTGCGGCTTTGCCCGGGTGATCCTGGCCGAGCAGGCCACCGAACGCGGTCTGTGGCAGCTGGCGGTCGCCGCCGGGCTCATCGCCGCCAACCTTTCCCGTTAAACCTGACTGGAGTCCTGAGATGCTCAAGCAAGCACTGGCGCAAAACGGCCTGATCGCCATCCTGCGCGGCCTGCGCCCGCAAGAGGCCGCGGCCATCGGCGAGGTTCTGTACGCCGCCGGATTTCGCGTCATCGAAGTGCCGCTCAATTCCCCCGAGCCCTACGACAGCATCCGCATCCTGCGCGATACCTTGCCCGCCGATTGCCTGATCGGCGCAGGCACGGTGCTGACGCCGGAGCAGGTCGAGCAAGTGAAGGAGGCGGGCGGTCAGGTGATCGTCATGCCGCACTGCGATGCCAAGGTGCTGCGCGCGGCGAAAGCGGCGGGCCTGTCGCTGTCGCCGGGTGTCGCGACGCCCACCGAGGCGTTCGCGGCGCTGGCCGAGGGTGCGGACATTCTGAAGATGTTCCCGGCCGAGCAGATGGGCCCGGCCGTGGCCAAGGCCTGGCTGGCGGTGTTGCCGGCAGGAACCATTCTGGCCCCGGTTGGCGGCATCACCCCGGACAACATGCAGGTGTTCATCGACGCTGGCGTCAAAGGCTTCGGCCTCGGTTCCGGTCTGTTCAAACCGGGCATGACGCCCGAGCAGGTCGCGGCCAATGCCAAGGCCTATGTCGCTGCCTGGAAAGCCCTTCGCTAAGACTTTTCCGGCGCCCTGAGCGCCGCATCTAACAAGAGAGACAAGCAGATGAAAATCACCAAACTGACCACCTTCATCGTTCCGCCGCGCTGGTGCTTCCTCAAAGTCGAAACCGACGAGGGTGTCACCGGCTGGGGCGAGCCCGTGGTCGAGGGCCGCGCCCACACCGTTGCCGCTGCCGTCGAAGAACTTTCCGACTACCTGATCGGCAAGGACCCGCGCAACATCGAAGACATCTGGACCGTGCTCTACCGCGGCGGTTTCTACCGTGGCGGCGCGATCCACATGAGCGCCCTGGCCGGCATAGACCAGGCCCTGTGGGACATCAAGGGCAAGGCGCTGGGTGTGTCGGTCAGCGATCTGCTGGGTGGCCAGGTGCGGGACAAGATCCGGGTCTATTCGTGGATCGGCGGCGACCGTCCGGCGGACACCGCGCGGGCTGCGAAAGAAGCGGTCAGCCGTGGTTTCACCGCAGTGAAAATGAACGGCACCGAAGAGTTGCAGTTCCTCGATACCTTCGAAAAAGTCGACCTGGCCCTGGCCAACGTCGCTGCCGTGCGTGACGCGGTCGGCCCGAACGTCGGCATCGGCGTGGACTTCCATGGCCGGGTGCACAAGCCCATGGCCAAGGTGCTGATGAAGGAACTCGATCCGTACAAACTGATGTTCATCGAAGAGCCGGTACTCAGCGAAAACTATGAAGCGCTCAAGGAACTGGCGCCGTTGACCAGCACCCCGATCGCCCTCGGTGAGCGTCTGTTCTCGCGCTGGGATTTCAAGCGTGTGCTCAGTGAAGGTTACGTCGACATCATCCAGCCGGATGCGTCCCACGCCGGCGGCATCACCGAAACCCGCAAGATCGCCAACATGGCCGAAGCCTACGACGTGGCGCTGGCCCTGCATTGCCCGCTGGGCCCGATCGCCCTGGCGGCGTGCCTGCAACTGGACGCGGCCTGCTACAACGCGTTCATCCAGGAGCAGAGCCTGGGCATTCACTACAACGAGAGCAACGACCTGCTCGACTACGTGAAAGATCCACGGGTGTTCGACTACGACCAGGGCATGGTGAAGATCCCCAACGGCCCGGGCCTGGGAATCGAGATCAACGAGGAATACGTGATCGAACGCGCCGCCGTCGGCCACCGCTGGCGCAACCCGATCTGGCGCCATGCCGATGGCAGTTTTGCGGAGTGGTGAGTTTCCACTAATCACCACAAATCCCCTGTGGGAGCGGGGTTGCTCGCGAAAGCGGTGTGCCACTCCACACCCGTGTTTACTGACACACCACAGTCT
>NZ_JBSVXG010000295.1:0-5966 GCF_054070595.1 Pseudomonas sp. SDO55104_S430
TTTGGTTGTTTGCTGAACCAGCGTACACCCGCTAAATCTGTGGGAGCGGGCTTGCCCGCGATTGGGCCATTTCATTCAGCGAAGATGTTGGATGTGCCGCCGCCATCGCGAGCAGGCTCGCTCCCACAGGGGTATCGCGCAATGTTGACGTTGTTCAGTGCTTTCGCAACCACTCAATAAACAACGCAAACAACTCCGACTGCGACCCCACTTCCAGCTTCAAATACAGATTCTTGCGATGCATGCGCACCGTCTCCGGGGAGATGTTCATTTGGCTGGCGGTGGATTTGACGGAGTGGCCACGCAGCACCATGTGCGCCACTTCCCTTTCGCGTTCGGTGAGCAAGTCGGCGCCGAATTGCTCGAACGCCGATTGCACCCGATGCTTGAGGTCGTCGCGCAGGTTCTGTTCGCTGTCGCACTGGATCGCGCTGTTGCGCAGCATGCCGCGGTGGCTGAATTCGCTGACGAATTCGCGCACCAGCGGTTCCACGGCCCGCAGCAGGTTCAGGTGTTCGACCCGCAGGCATTCACCGCCGAAACCCTGGTACAGGCTGACGGAGATCTTGGTGTCATTGCCGGTGTCGACGATGTAGTAGCTGTCTTCCGAACAGCCCGCGTTGAGGTAGTAGGTCTTGTAGTAATCACTGTCGAAGAAGTTGTCCGGAGCGATTTCCTCCAGGTGGTAGAAGCCTTGCGCCAGGCCCTGCTCCACCGCCAGGCAGAACGGGTCGAGCAGATAGCCGCCGGAAAAATAGCGTTCCAGAATCGACACCTGATACTCCTGGGCGATTCCGCGCTGATGCAGCAACTGCGGCGGGCGGTCCTTGCGTTCCAGGCTGATCATCATCGATTCGATGGACACCAGCTGGGCCAGCGCCGACGCGAGGTATTGCAGGGCGTCGGGCTCGTCGATATGGGCGAATGCCTCGCGCATTCCCCCATGCCATTTGTGCAATGCCCCGAAGGGCATCGCGATCAGCGTATCGTCGTCGGGTTTGTTCATGCCCCGCAGCATAGCGGGAGAACGGGCCCTGGGTAAAAGCCTGACGGATGAAGTCATTGGCCGGCGTACTGGCCGCTCGCCTGAAGCTCGGCCGCCACTTCCAGGATGCACTCGCGCAGGATCTCGACGATCTCGTCCACCTGTGCATACGTCAGGATCAGCGGCGGCGACATCACGTTCAGGTGCATGATCGGCCGCACCAACAAGCCCCGGGCCTGGGCGCGGGAGTGGATCTTCTCGCCGATGTTGATCGCATCGTCGAACAGCGCCTTGGTGCGCTTGTCGGCCACGAACTCCACGCAGGCCATCAGTTTCAGACAGCGCACGTCGCCCACCAACGGCAGGTCGCGCAAGGTCCCCAGACGCTGTTCCAGATAGCCGCCGACATCATCGACATGGGCCAGCAGGTTTTCCCGCTCGATGATCTCGATGTTCTTCAGCGCCGCGGTGCAGCACACCGGATGGCCGCTGTAGGTGAAGCCGTGGGTGAAGCAGCGCCCGGTGCCCGGCTCGGCGATGACCTTCCAGATGCGGTCGGAAAAGATGCACGCGCCCAGCGGCAGATAGGCCGAGGTCAGGCCCTTGGCGGTGGTGATGATGTCCGGCTGCACGTCGAACACGTCCTTGGAGGCGAAGAACTTGCCCAGGCGCCCGAACGAGGTCACCACTTCGTCGGCGACGAACAGGATGTCGTAGCGCTGGCAGACTTCCCACATGCGCTTGAGGTAGCCCTTGGGCGGAATGATCACCCCGCCCGAGCCCATCACCGGCTCAGCGAAGAAGCCGGCGACCTTGTCTGCGCCAATCGACAAAATCTTGTCTTCGAATTCCTTGACCAGAAACTCGAGGAACTGCGCCTCGTCCATGCCCTCCGGCGCCCGGTACGGGTTGGGGTTGGAGACGTGGTGGATCAGCGGGTTGACGTAATCGAATTCCGGCACCCGGTCGGCGGCCTTGTTGCCGATCGACATGGTCAGAGTGGTGGAGCCGTGATAGGCGTTGAAGCGCGCGATGATGTGCTTCTTCTCGGTCTTGCCGCGGCAGTTCTGGTAGTACTGGATCAGGCGGTAGGCGGTGTCGACCGCGGTAGAGCCACCGGTGGTCAGGAACACATGGTCGAGATCGCCGGGAGCCAGGCTGGCGAGTTTTTCGCAGAGCTGGATCGCCACGTTGTTCGACATGTCGGAAAACGGGTTCGAATAGGCCAGCTGCCGCACCTGATCGGCGATGGCTTCGGCCATCTCTTCGCGACCCAGGCCGATGTTGGTGCACCACATGCCGCCCACGGCATCGAGGAAGCGGTTGCCCTCGGTGTCGGTAATGTACGCGCCGTCGCCGGCAACGATGTTCAGCGAACCCTGTTCGGCGTGCTCGTCGAACATGTGGTAGCCGTGCATGTGGTGGGCCTTGTCGGCCTTGACCAGGGCGGCTGCTTCAGCCTTGGAGAACACTTTACTGACGGGGGTAGCCTTGATTGGAGTCGCCATACAAAAACCTCAAACTGAACAAATTGACGATCAGATCCCGCTCTTCACCGTGCTCCAGACCCGCGTGATGGCGCGCATGTCTTTGGCGTCCTGGGTCTTTTGCGGGAACAGTCGCTGACGAACTTCTTCATCGGGATAAATCGCCGGGTTATCACGCACGCTGGCGTTAAGCAGTGGCGTTGCGGCCGCGTTGCTGTTGGCGTAGTTGATGTAATCGCTGACATCGGCCATTACCTGCGGCTGCATCAGGTACTCGAGAAACTTGTGGGCGTTGGCCACGTGCGGCGCGTCGGTCGGGATGTACATGTTGTCGAACCAGATCAGCGAGCCTTCCTTGGGAATGAAGTAGGCCAGGTTGATCTGCTTCTTCGCTTCCTCGGCGCGGGCCATCGCGGTGGCGTAGTCGCCGGACCAGGTCATGGCCATGCAGACATCGCCATTGGGCAGGCTGGTCAGGTAGTTGACCGAGTCGAATTTGCGGATGTACGGGCGCACCGACAGCAGCACGTCCTGGGCGGCCTTGAGGTCTTCCGGCTTGGCGCTGCGCGGGTCTCGGCCCAGGTATTTCAGGGCCAGCGGAATCACTTCGGTCGGCGCATCCAGCAGGGTCACGCCGCAGTCGGCGAAGCGCGAGACGATCTTCGGATCGAAGATCATCGCCAGCGAGCCGATCGGCGCGTCGGGCATACGCTCCTTGATCTTGTCGACGTTGTAGGTCACGCCGTTGCTGCCCCAGGTGTAGGGCGCTGAATAGGTGGTGCCCGGGTCGAAGCCCTGCAGGTCGTTGATGACTTTCGGGTCGAGGTTGCTCCAGCTCGGCAGCAGCTTCTTGTCCAGCGGCTGGAACACCTTGGCCTTGATCAGCGGCGGCGCAAGCGAGGCGTTCAGGACGATCAGGTCGTAGCCGGAGTGGCCGGTGAGCAGTTTGGCCTGGACCGTTTCGTAGGCATCGAAGGTGTCATAAATGACTTTGATGCCCGTCTCTTTTTCAAAGTTGGCGAGGGTCTTTTCGCCGATGTAATCCGCCCAGTTGTACAACCTGAGGGTGTTGGCGTCGTTCTCTTGCGCGGCGTAAGCGTTCAGGGTCAGCGGTACAACGAACAGACTGGAAATCACCTTAAGCAGTGTCTTGCCCATAGCAAATGCACCTTATTCAGCGAGTTCGGCTCTGGATGAGCGGATGTCCCTACTATTGGGCGATTCAGGCAAACGGACCATACCCCGAATGGGTGTGTACGCCGTTTTGCCCCGGAACATGGCAAAAAGCATCAACCCGGTTGACCCGTTTTGTCATAGCAGCGGGGTTTGCCTGACGCTTAAAGTGGCCGCCAAACCGACTCTGCAGGCGCCTTCGATGACCGACCTGATAAAACGACAACTGAGCGATGGCGTGCTGACGCTGACCATCGACCGTCCGGACAAGCTCAACG
This sequence comes from Pseudomonas sp. SDO55104_S430, assembly GCF_054070595.1. Classification (NCBI taxonomy): domain Bacteria; kingdom Pseudomonadati; phylum Pseudomonadota; class Gammaproteobacteria; order Pseudomonadales; family Pseudomonadaceae; genus Pseudomonas; species Pseudomonas sp. SDO55104_S430. Next base: position 3,924 of record NZ_JBSVXG010000295.1, read on the forward strand.
CCCTGACCAATGCGATGTACACGCGCCTGGCCGATGAGCTGTTTGCCGCTGACGAGAACGCCGAGGTGCGGGTGATCATCCTCACCGGCGGTCCGAATTGCTTTACCAGCGGCAACGACCTGGTGGACTTCCTGCAAGAGCCGCCGACCCACCTGGACAGCCCGGCCTTTCGCCTGATGCGCGCCGTGACCCACCTGCAGAAACCGTTGATAGCTGCGGTGTGCGGTGCGGCCATCGGTATCGGCACCACCCTGCTGCTGCATTGCGATCAGGTGCTGGTGACCCGTAACGCCAAACTGCGCATGCCATTCGTCAATCTCGGCCTGTGCCCGGAATTCGGCGCGAGCCTATTGTTGCCGCGCCTCCTCGGTCAGGCCCGTGCCGCGCGCCTGTTGCTGTTGGGCGAAGGTTTCAGCGGTGCCGATGCGCTGGACTGGGGCCTGGCCAACGAAGCCTTCGATGATGGCGAGCAATGCCTGGCGGGCGCGAAGAAAGTCGCCCAGCGCTTCCTGGTCATGCCCCAGGAATCCCTGCGCCAGTCCCGGCAATTGATGAAGCAGCCCGGCATGGCCGAACTGCAAGCCACCCTGCGCGAAGAAAACCAATTGTTCATTCAGCGCCTGAACAGCACCGAAGCCAAAACCGCCTTGAACGCACTGCTCAATCGCAGTACAGATAAGTAAATCCCGAAAGGAAACCTGCCATGAACACCCCGGAAATCTACGTCGTCAGCGCCGCCCGTACCGCCATCGGTTCCTTCGGCGGCTCGCTCAAAGACGTGCCGCCGGTCGACCTCGCGACCACCGCGATCAAGGCCGCCCTGCAAAAGGCTGCCGTGGACCCGGCGCTCGTCGGCCATCTGGTGATGGGCAACGTGATCCCGACCGAAACCCGCGATGCCTACCTGTCTCGCGTGGCCGCGATGAACGCCGGCATTCCGAAGGAAACCCCGGCCTATAACGTCAACCGCCTGTGCGGTTCGGGCCTGCAGGCGATCGTCAGCGCAGCGCAGACCCTGCTGCTGGGCGACGCCGAAATCGCCATCGGCGCCGGTGCCGAGTCCATGAGCCGTGGCCCGTACCTGATGCCGGCCGCCCGTTGGGGTGCGCGCATGGGCAACATCCAGGCCATCGACTACATGCTGGGCATCCTGCATGACCCGTTCCAGTCCATCCACATGGGCATCACTGCCGAGAACGTGGCCGAGCGCAACGGTATCACCCGCGAGATGCAGGACGCCCTGGCCCTGGAAGACCAGAAGCGCGCGGCCCACGCCATTGCCAACGGCTACTTCAACGAGCAAATCGCTGCCGTCGAGATCCGTGATCGCAAGGAAACCAAGCTGTTCAGCGTCGACGAGCACCCGCGTGCCACCTCGCTGGAACAATTGGCTGCCATGAAGCCGGCGTTCAAGAAGGACGGTTCGGTCACCGCCGGCAACGCCTCGGGCCTGAACGACGGCGCCGCCGCGATCGTCATGGCCACCGCCAGCGCAGTACAGGTCAACAACCTCAAGCCGATGGCGCGTCTGGTCAGCTACGCCCACGCCGGTGTCGAGCCGGAATTGATGGGCCTGGGCCCGATCCCGGCCACCCGCCTGGCCCTCAAGCGCGCCGGCCTGACCGTCGCCGACCTGGACGTGATCGAAGCCAACATCGCCTTCGCCGCGCAAGCCTGCGCGGTCAGCCAGGAACTGGATCTGGACCCGGCCAAGGTCAACCCGAACGGCTCCGGCATTGCCCTGGGTCACCCGGTGGGTGCGACCGGCACCATCATCGCTACCAAGGCGATTCATGAATTGCATCGCACCGGCGGGCGTTATGCGCTGGTGACCATGTGCATTGGTGGTGGTCAGGGGATTGCGGCGATTTTCGAACGCGTTTAAGCCTGGAAAGCCATGGGCCTGTGCGATTTGGCAGGCTCATGGATTCTTATGACCAATCAGGCCCATGTAGCAGCTGGCGAAGCCTGCGTCCGGCTGCGCAGCAGTCGCAAAACCTGTGCGCCAGATCTGTCTGATAGACCGAGTTCTCCGGATTCACG
>NZ_JBSVXG010000296.1:0-5961 GCF_054070595.1 Pseudomonas sp. SDO55104_S430
ACACAGGACTAATGTGGGAGCGGGCTTGCTCGCGAAGAGGCCCTCAAATACAGCACACCTGCTGAATCAAGCAGCCCTTAGAGAAATGAACGCATAGTTCGGCGCATCCCCCGCCACCAGCGCCCCCGTCGCCAGCACCTGCCCAACAACCTCTTCACTCGACAGATGAAACTGCCACTCGCTTTCCCACTCCGGCAGTGTCTGCCCCTGCAGTTCATCGATGATCTTGGCGAACTCGTTCATGTCCGGCAGATAAGCGGTGAATCCATCGCCCTTCAGCGCCGTCGTACGAATCCCCAGCAAGGCGCAAATCGCGTCCTTCATCAGAATCTCGTCACGGTCCGCCTGACGGGAGCGCTGGATCAGTTCCGCCAGTTCCCGGTCCACCACTTCGCCACCGACAATCAGCTGCGGCCCGATTTCCCATGATTCGGGCGGGCATTCTTTCACCGCCGTGTTCAGCGGGATGTGCGGATTGATTTCCATCGGATAGATACGGCACACCAGCGGCCGACGATCATAGATGCGGCAGCGGTTGTCTTCGTCGAGGTTTCGGCAGGCGCCGGCGTTGTAGGCGGCGAAAGTGATGGCGACGAAAGCCTCGGCGTCGGCGCTGCGAACCGGCGCGGATCGACGTCGGGCGTGGTCGTGTTGCTCTGCCGGCAGGCCCAGGCCGTTGCTCAGAAAGGCTTCCACCAGCACGATCACCTGACCGCCGTCGGCGGCCCACATGCGGGCTTCCGGCAGGGTCAGGGAGACATGGTGGTCATGGCAGCATTTGCCACAGCCTACGCAGGAAAACGTTGTATTCATCGAGCGCACAGTCGCATCCAAAGACATGAAGCGGCGACAGAAAACCGCCGCAAAAGCCCTGTCGAAGCAAGTTATGCGCCACTCACTGGGCCTTGGCGGTCGGGCGGATGGAGTCCCACTCGGTCACGTAGGCGGTTTTGCTCTGCTTGTTGTAAAGGCACAGCTCGGTGCCCTGGGCGCCTTTCATGTGCTTTTGCGGGTACTGGCCCTGCAGCAGAACGGCGGTGTAGCCGACGCGATCATCGAACTGCGCCGCGTTGCCGACCGGCTTCGCGTTCTTCAGGCCGCTGGCCTTGGTGCAACTGGCGAGCACAGTTTTGTCATAGGCAGCCCAGGCGTCGGGGCTGGAGGCCTGGGCCTGGGTGGCGAGGGCGGTGAGGCAGAGCAAAGTCAGGGTGACAGCTTTCATCGATCAGCATCCTTGGAAGGTCATGGCCAAGGTTGGAGTATGCCGGTCGGCAAAAGTGCGGTGCACCCTGCGCAGGAGCTAGAGTTGTGAACTCATATTTGTGGCGAGGGGCATTTGGGCGGTGAATCAGTCCGGAACCAATTCCCGACGCACCTCACACATCCCGACGCTTTCATACAACCGACGCGCCCGCAGGTTGTCTTCCAGCACCTTCAAATCCACAAACCCCTCACGCCGCTGTCGGAATTCACCGAACGCGTGCAGCAGCAACCCACGCCCCAGCCCCTGTCGCCGAGTCCGCGGATGCACCACCAGATCCTTGATGTAGGCACTGGTCCAGCACTGGCAAACGGCGACCACACCCCCGTCATCCTGCGCGACAAAACACAGCGTGGGATCGTATTCGGGATCGCTTTCAAACCGCTGCTGCCAAACCTCCAGCGCAGGCACGCGTCCACCGCCGTCCAGATAACCCAGCGCCATCAACTGATGCACATCGGCGGCGAGTTCGGGGCGGTAATGGGTCAATCGAATGTCGGTTGGCCAGTCGACGCCGGGCACGTCCTCGGTGAGGTCGCGCCGCATCAGCCAGCAATAGGCCCCGGCCAAGACTCAATGCCCTTGGGCGGCCACGGCCTTGGCCGCGGTGATCAGGCACTGGGTCAGTTCCGGCGAAGAGAACTTGGTCAGCACCGCGTTGGCCCCGGCCATCCGAGCCTTTTCGCTGTTCATCGCGCTGTCCAGCGAGGTGTGCAGCAACACGTAGAGGTGGGCGAAGTCCGGCGTCTCGCGCAGGGTGCGGGTGAAGGCGTAGCCGTCCATCTCGGACATTTCGATGTCGGAGACGATCAGGTTGATCTGCTGGGCGGTGCCTTGCAGGTCCAGCAGGCACTCGATGGCTTCCCTGGCGCTGCGCGCGGTATGGCATTGCAGGCCGAGGTTGCGCAGGGTGTGTACCGATTGCTGCAGGGCGACCTGGCTATCGTCGACTACGAGGATGCGAGCGGTGCCCAGTATTTCGGCATCTTCCATCGTGAGTTCGGTCGGCGCCATGTCGATCTCCACCGGCGCGATGCCGTGGATGACTTTCTCGATATCCAGCACCTGCACCAGCGTGCCGTCGACCGAGGCCACGCCGGTGATGTAGGCACGAGAACCACCGGAGCCGAAGGGCGGCGGGCGGATGTCGGTGGTCAGGCAGTGGACGATCTTGCTCACCGCCTGTACGTGCAGGCCCTGCTTGGAGCGACTGACGTCGGTGACAATCAGGCAGCCGCCGTTGGGATCTTCCAGCGGACGCTCGCCAATGGCGCGGCTGAGGTCGATCACCGACAGCGAGGCTCCGCGCAAGGTGGCGATGCCTTTTACATGAGGGTGCGACTCCGGCAGTTTGGTCAGCGGTGGGCAGGGGATGATTTCACTGACTTTGAGCAGGTTGATCGCCATCAACTTGCCGCTACGCAAGGTGAACAGCAAAAGCGAAAGTGAATCCGCGCGGCCTTTGGTGGAGGACATAAGTACCTTCTGTGGAAAAAGGTGACGGACGACCGTGAGGATCGCCAACAGCTATCGATGCCGGGTTATCGACTTGATGGGGGCAGGCTTTAGCGATATTCCCCGGTTGTGTGACCGGAGGCCATCCCTGTAGCAGCTGCCGAAGGCTGCGTCCGGCTGCGAAGCAGTCGTAAATCCTGTGCACACGGTACATCAGGTAAACAGAGGCGAGGACTGCGTCCTCGGACGCAGCCTTCGGCAGCTGCTACAGGGAAATCACTTCATCCCCAATCGCTTCGCCATCCGCCCGAGATTCGCCCGATCCAACCCCAGTTCCCGCGCCGCGCTCGCCCAATTGTTGTGATGCCGCTCCAGGCAAGCACCGATCAACTGACGCTGATAGTTCTCGGTAGCCTCGCGCAAATCCCCGGTCACCAGGGCAATCGCGGCTGCGGCCGGCTGCTCGGCAGCCACCTCCATCCCGCCATTGGGCAAATCCAGATCCGCTGCGCTCAAGCTCAGAATCTTCGGCCGCTCCTTGCAATTACCCAGCGCCTTCAACGCACTTCGCCCGATCAGGTGTTCCAGCTCCCGCACGTTCCCCGGCCAGTCATACGCCAACAGCGCCGCCTGGGCGTCGTTGTTCAGACGCAGGCTGTTGAGGCCCATGCGCGAGCGGTTCTGTTCCAGGAAATAGCCGCTGAGCAGCAGCACATCGCGACCACGATCACGCAGGGCCGGCACCATCAGCGGGTAAACACTGAGACGATGATAAAAGTCAGCACGATAGCGGCCGCTGCGCACTTCTTCGGCCAGATCACGGTTGGTCGCGGCGATCAATCGCACATCGACCTGGTGCTCCTTGTCCGAACCCAGGCGCTGCAACTGTCCGCTTTGCAGCACCCGCAACAACTTGGCCTGCACTGTCAGCGACAACTCGCCCACCTCATCGAGAAACAGCGTGCCGCCGTTGGCCAGTTCGAACTTGCCGCGCCGGTCGTTCAGCGCGCCGGTGAAGGCGCCGCGCACGTGACCGAACAATTCGCTTTCCACCAGGGTGTCGGGCAAAGCGGCGCAGTTGAGGCTGATGATCGGCTTGTCCGCCCGGGGCGAGGCGGCGTGGATGGCTTGGGCCACCAGTTCCTTGCCGACCCCGGTTTCCCCGGTGATCAGCACCGTCAGATCGCTGCCGCCCACCAGATTGATTTCTTCCACCAGACGCTTGTGCGCCTTGCTCTGGCCGATCATTTCACGGTTCTGCTGGCCGCTGGCCTGGCGGTAGACCTCGGCGCGCTGGTGTTCGTCCTCGACGCGATTGTTCAGACGCTCGATGCGCTCGGCGGCGTTGACCGTGGCGGCGGCGAGGCTGGCGAAGGCTTCCAGGGCGTCCAGTTCGATCGGTTCGAATTGCTCCGGATCGAGGGCGTCGAGGGTCAGCAGGCCCCACGGGCGCTCGTCGATGAACAGCGGGCAGCCCATGCAGTCGTGAACTTCCAGATGATCGTCGAGGCCATCGACCAAACCGTCATAAGGGTCGGGCATGTCACTGTCGGCGGCGAAACGGGTCGGACCGGGGCTGCTGAGCAGGGCTTCGAAGCGCGGGTGTTCGCTGACCTTGAAGCGTCGGCCGAGGGTGTCGGTGCTCAAACCGTCGACGGCCAGCGGCACCAGCCATTCGCCATCCAGGCGCAGCAGGGCGGCGGCATCGCGGGGCAGGAGGGCACGCATGGCTTCGAGCAGGCGACGATAACGCTCGCCTTCAGGCAGTTCGCGGGACAGGTCCGAGACCAGGGGGAGCAGGGCGGTAAGCAGAGATTTTGCAGTCATAGTGACTCCGTGTAGTCGGTATGACTATAAGGCCGCTTGTGTCGATATGACTACTTTATTTTTAAGGTATTGATTTATAAGGAAATTAAAGTTGGCACGAATGCTGATATATACAAAGCAGTCCCTTACAAACCCTCGATGTTCAGGAGTCACCTTATGCTTAGCGTTCAAGACCGTGCCATCGTCAAATCCACCGTACCGCTGCTGGAAAGCGGTGGCGAAGCGCTGATCACTCACTTCTACCGCATGATGCTGTCCGAGTACCCGGAAGTCCGTCCGCTGTTCAACCAGGCCCACCAGGCCACCGGTGACCAGCCGCGCGCCCTGGCCAACGGCGTACTGATGTATGCACGCCACATCGACCAGCTCGACCAGTTGGGCGACCTGGTAGCGAAGATTATCAACAAGCACGTGGCCCTGCAGATCCTGCCGGAACACTACCCGATCGTCGGTACCTGCCTGCTGCGCGCCATCGCTGAAGTATTGGGTGAAGAAATCGCCACCCCGGAAGTGATCGCGGCCTGGGGTGCGGCCTACGGCCAACTGGCGGACATCCTGATCGGTGCCGAAACCAGCATCTACGACCAGAAGGAACAGGCACCGGGCGGCTGGCGCGGGGCGCGGGAATTCATCGTGGTGAACAAGGTAGAAGAAAGCGCGGAAATCACCTCGTTCTACTTCGAACCTGCTGACAAAGGCCCGATTCTGGCAGCAGAGCCAGGCCAGTACATCGGCATGAAACTGTTCCTCGATGGCGAAGAAATCCGTCGTAACTACTCGCTGTCGGCCCGTCCGAGCAATGGCCAGTACCGCATCAGCGTCAAGCGTGAAACCGGTGGTCGCGCATCCAACCACCTGCACGATGAGCTGCATGTAGGCCAGAGCATCCAGCTGTTCCCGCCATCGGGCGAGTTCACCCTGACGGCCAGCGACAAACCGCTGGTGCTGATCAGCGGCGGCGTCGGCATCACCCCGACTCTTGCGATGCTCGAAGCGGCGCTGGAAACCGGGCGTCCGGTGCACTTTATCCACAGCGCGCGCAACGGCAAGGTCCACGCCTTCCGCGACTTCATCGAAGGGCTGGCGGCGCGTCATCCACAACTCAAACGCTTCTACTGCTACGCCGAAGATGACGGCGTGAGCCCGGCGGCGCACAGCGTTGGTTACCTGGATCAGGAACTGTTGAACGCTTGGCTGCCGGCCGAGCGTGATCTGGACGCTTACTTCCTGGGGCCGAAGGGCTTCATGGCGGCGGTCAAGCGTCACCTCAAGGCGCTGGGTGTGCCTGAGAAGCAGAGCCGTTACGAGTTTTTCGGGCCGGCTGCGGCGCTGGAGTGATCGATCAAGCGCGGTGAACCAGGTTCACCGCGCTGCCTTCTTCGCGGGCAAGCCTCGCTCCTACAGGATCTCATCCAACA
>NZ_JBSVXG010000297.1:0-5953 GCF_054070595.1 Pseudomonas sp. SDO55104_S430
CGTAGCAGTCCCATCTTTTTGGGCCGCTTCGCAGCCCAACGGGGGCAAGCCCCCTCGCCACAGATGAGCCCGTTCTCGCAGGCATACTCTTTCAGCAAGACATCAAGTCGTCTGCGTCCACTCCAACGTCGCCGTCTCCCGCCACTTCACATCCGTGATCCCGTACTTCTCCGCCTGCGGCCGCGAAACCACCTTCAACGGCGGCCGCCCCGGCTTGGGAATCGGCGCTACCCCCGCATCACAACTTGCCCAATGCCATGCCTGGACATTGTTCATGACAGGCGCGCGAATGATGAAAGACTTTGGCTTTCCATGAAGCTGGTATTCGATGATGAACATATCTGCGCGGGCCATGAGTCTCTCCTTAAGTTCTATGGGAAAGAGTCGTGGGGCTCGGGAAAATTCAAATTATTGAAAAGCAATGCCAATAACGCCGCCTGCCCCCGACTCTGATCGTTCCCACGCTCTGCGTGGGAATGCCTCCGGGGACGCTCCGCGTTCCTTCTTCAACGCCTGCGCAAAGCCGGCTATTGTCGCGACGCAGAGCGTCACTGGCTGCATTCCCACGCGGAACGTGGGAACGATCGGCCACAACAGCGGTTGCCTCCACGCTACCGTGCCAGTCATCCAGAACTTTGAACGCCTCGATTTGCGGCCCACCTAAAGCTCAAATCAGGAGGCCCCGTTTTGCCAAGAATACTCACATCACCCACCGCAGAAACCGAAGAACAAAACGCCCGGATGTTCGGCACGCCCAAGGAGCGTCTGGACTTCTACCGCAAGGAAATTCACTACGAAACCAGCATCCTCGCCAATCGCACCGACGCTTATCTGGCCGCCCAATCATTCCTGGTCATCGCTTTCGCCTCGTGCATGGCCAACCTCAATCCTGAATGGGGCAAGTCGTTCACGCTGGTGGTCCCGCCGTTCCTCGCGCTCTTGGGAGTACTCAGTTCCCTCAATGCCTGGCCTGGCATTCGGGCTTCGTACGACATCATCGATCACTGGTATTTCAAACAGAGCCAACTGTTGCGTAGCGAGCCGATGATGGGGCTGGCCTATGACGAATCGCCGTTGTTCAGCGCCCGTGAGTCCACCCACAAGGGCTACAAGAAGGCCTTGTTGTTTTCGGTGCGCACGCCTTGGATCTTCGCGATTTTCTGGATTGCGCTAGGGACATGGGCGGTCTTCATCCAGGTCACGAATCCGGGGGCATGATGATTACTGGAAGCGGGCAGGATTCTGTTTTGAGTCGGCCGGTGATTTTTGTCGGGTGCGCAGGCTGGAGCCTCTCGCGTGAACATGCATCGGCGTTTTCCAGCGAAGGCACTCATCTGCAACGCTACGCCTCGAGATTCAACGCCGTTGAAATCAATAGCTCCTTCTATCGCCCGCACCAAAGAAAAACCTACGAGCGCTGGGCCGAGTCGGTGCCTGAGGACTTTCGTTTTTGCGTGAAGATTCCAAAGGTGATCACTCATGAAAAACGTTTGGCTGATTGTTCGCCCGCATTGGATGCGTTTCTGGATCAATGCTGCGGGTTAGGAGATCGCCTGGGCAGTCTGCTGGTGCAACTGCCTCCCTCGTTGGCATTTGATGAAGCAATCGCAGAGCCATTCTTCGACTCGCTCAGACAACGGTTCAATGGACCGGTCGTCCTGGAGCCGCGCCATGAGTCATGGGTTGATGCCGAGTCAATGTTGAGGACCTATCGAATCGCCCAGGCAGCGGTCGACCCTTCGTGCATCAGCACTGATTCAATTCCTGGCGGCATGCCAGAGGTGAAGTATTGGCGTCTGCATGGCTCACCGCGTATTTACTTCAGCGCTTATGACTCGCCTTATCTGCAAGTTCTGGCAGACCAACTTCTAAAAACAAAGGCCGAATCCATCTGGTGCATCTTCGACAACACCGCCAGCGGGGCGGCATTGGGAAATGCCCTGGCGCTGAAGGCACTGCTCACTGATGCTCGAAGTTCTTCTTGAACCCGCGAAGGTTCATCAGACAAAGGCAGAATTGCAGAACAATCAGCGCATAGGCATGTGCATGCAGGCCCCAAACCACCCACAGAATATTGCTCAAGATAAAGCTGACGAACCCCGCCATTCTGCGGCCCGGGCGCTGAGACCCGATCAGCCATGCGGCCAGTACCGTGACCACCATTGCCGGCCATTGAACCCAGTCCAGATAGGGCAAATCGTTCACCTTTTTGTTTTTATATCAACGTCACCATCACTCGAAATAGAGATAACGCAGGCGCTGAATAATTCAGAGTTTCTGATTCGCATCCCCTCAATCAACCGCTCATCACCCATCTGCGTTAAATCTTTGAACATTCGCTGATTTTTTCCTGACTCAAGGACTGAGCAGAAAGACATTTACGCGTCGGCAAAGCCAAAGAGACAGGTCATGAGCAGATCGGCAATTTTCGAAAACCTGCTGGGAACGTTCGCTTCACGGCCCGTGACTCAGACGCCGGATAACGCGCTGCAACAAACCATGGAAGAGTTCGTGCGCGGCGGATTTACCAGTTTGCCGATGCCTGGTCGGGGCCAGACGCTGAGCCGTTGGCGCAAGTTGGCAGCGGTTTCAGCGAGCGATCTGGCGCTGGCCAAGTTGTATGAGGGTCATACCGATGCGATGGCCATCCTGACGGAGCTTGAGCCCGGGCGGCCGATCGCTATAGGCACGTGGGGAACCTGGGCGGCCGAGCCGCCATTTGCACGGGTGAAAATTTCCGCTCGACATGGCGATGAGGTGTATCTGGAGGGACGCAAGGCCTGGTGTTCAGGGGCTCCGTTACTGGATTGGGCATTGGTGACCGCTTGGGATGAACAGCTGCAACCGCAGTTGATTGCCGTCCAATTGAATCAACCCACGATCAGCCTGATCGCTGACGGTTGGCAGGCAGTTGGCATGAACAGCACGGCCAGCATCGATGTGCGGTTCGAAGGTACGCGCGGTCGTTGCGTCGGGTTGCCGGGTGAGTATCTGGACCGACCGGGGTTCTGGCAGGGCGGCGGTGGCATCGCCGCGTGCTGGTATGGCGCGGCGTGCGAGTTGGCGGGGTTTCTGCGCGCGCATTGCGCTCAGCCTTATCACGATGCCCATGCCGAAGTGCATCTGGGGGCGGTTGATACGGCGCTGTGTGCTGCGGCTGCTTCGTTGAGGGAAACGGCGGCGTGGATCGATGCCAATCCACGGGAATCGCCGGAGGTCCAGGTCAGGCGACTGCGGGCACAGGTCGAGGTGGCCGTCGATTCTGTGCTCGAACACGTCGGACGTGCGCTGGGCGCCACGCCTTTTTGTCGCAACAGTCACTTTGCAAGGCTGGCGGCGGATCTGCCGGTGTTCGTGCGCCAGAGTCATGCCGAGAAGGATCTGGCGGAGCTGGGCAAGCTGGTCGCTGCTCTAGTAGTCGATGGGTGGATGTTGTGACGCTCGAGGCCGTCGCGCAGGCGGAAAATCTCATTCAGGGGCTCGGGACTTCGCTGGCCGATTGGCAGGGCAGTGAGGTGCTGGCTGGAGTGCCTGTCATTGACCACCGACAACTGGTGCCGCCGGGACACCGGCTGGTGGTGATTGCCCCTCATCCCGACGATGAAGTGCTCGCCTGCGCTGGCATATTGGCCGCAATGGCGGGCCGTGAAGCAGATGTCTTGATGATTGCGGTGACCGATGGCGAGGCCAGTCATCCGGGGTCGCTGACGTGGACAGCTTCACAACTGCGTCGGGAGCGGCCACTGGAAAGCGTTCGGGCGTTGAGTCGTCTGAGGCTTGAGGTCGGTGCGGTGGAGTGGTTGCGACTGGGTTTGCCCGACAGCGGTGTTCCGGCGTTCGAGGGCCTGCTGGTCGAGCGCTTGCTGGAAGTTATTCGGCCGGGAGATCGAGTGCTTACGACCTGGCGGTTCGACGGGCATTGCGATCATGAGGCGACGGGCAGGGCGGCGGCCCGCGTGGCGCTACGGCACCAGGCGTGCCTGATCGAAATGCCGGTCTGGGCCTGGCATTGGGCTGCACCGCAGGATCCGAGAATTCCATGGGCGCGAGCACGCAAGTTCATGCTCGGTGCCGAGGTGCTGCGCATGAAGCGTCATGCAATCAATGCCCATCTCTCGCAAACCTGCAGCGACGGCCAAAGCCCGCCTGTGCTGGAACGCGAAACCCTGGAGCGTCTGCTGCAGCCTTTTGAACTGGTGTTCCTGTGAGCGTATCGCCTGATTATTTCGAGCAACTGTTCAGCGACAGTGACGATCCTTGGGCGTTTCGCACCCGTTGGTACGAGAAGCGCAAGCGTGACTTGATGCTCGCCAGTCTGGCGCGTCAACGTTATCAACGGGTTTTCGAGCCAGCTTGTGCCAATGGCGAGTTCAGTGTTGTGCTGGCCGAGCGCAGTGAGTGGGTGTTGTGCCAGGACATCACCGATAAGGCCGTGCATCTGGCTCGGCAGCGAGTGAGTCATTTTCCGCATGTGCGAGTGGAGCAGGGGCGCGTACCCGAAGACTGGCCCGAGGGTAGCTTCGATCTGATTGTGCTGAGTGAGTTTGGCTACTACCTCGATTCAACCGACTGGCAGCGGGTGATCGAAAACACGGTTCGCAGCTTGAGTTCTGAGGGTGGCGTGCTTGCCTGCCACTGGCTGCATCCGATTGAAGGGTGTTCGCAGAACGGCCGTGAGGTTCACCAGAAGCTGGCCGAGGGTTTGGGCCTGCACCGGATCCTGTGCCATGAGGAAACGAATTTTCTGCTCGAATACTGGTGTCGCCGCCAGGTCACGGTCGATCTGGCCGAACGCTGCAGTGACTAAAGGGCCAGCGATTTCAGGTAATCGCCGAAACCTTCCCGGCATCGGCAGTCCTTGCGCGCGCTTGTGGTCACGCGGTTGCTCGCGGTCCACATGATGTTGGCGCCGCTGCGCTCCAGATCGGCAATCAGTTGCACATCTTCATGGGCCGGCAAGGGCTGGAAGCCGCCTGCCTTGCGGTAGGCCGCCGAGGAAACGCCCAGGTTCGCCCCATGGATATGCCGATGGCCATCGATATTGCGGTAATGGGCGTGGTAGCGCTCACGCACTTGTGGCGAGTGCTCCGACCAGTCGTGGACTTCCACCAGGCCGCAGACGGCGTCGCTATTGAATCTGATCTGCGCGGCCAGCCATGAATCGGGGACCACGGTGTCGGCATCGGTGAACGCCAGCCAGCGCGCATCCACGTCCAGCAGATGCGCGGCGCCGTGGGCCCGGGATTTTCCGACGTTGCGATGGCTGCAGGTCAGGGTCATCACGCCGTAGGACTGGGCGATGTGCAGGGAGGTGTCTGTGCAATCGTCCAGAACGATCAGGATTTTGACTTCTTCATTGTCCAGATCCCGATGAAGCGCTGCGGTCAGCAGGGATTCGATGCACTGGTCCAGAAGGTGTTCTTCGTTGTGCACGGGGACAATGACTCCGATCATTCGCGACGCTCCGTTGTTGGGTTGTGATCTGTGTTTCAAACGTCGATCTGCAGTTCCAGCTCACCGTTCTCCAGGTTGCGCGTGTGCACCACGGTGCCGGTCAGTGTCTGCTTCGAGGGTTGGGTGATGGTGATCGAATGCGCCTTGTGCAGATCATCGGGGAAGGGCGGCAGCACACGGACCTGAAAGGCGCCCGGCGTGATGGGGGTGATGACCAGCTGGCAGTCGAGGCTTTTGGCGATGGGTCCGAACAGGGTGTCGTGCAAGTAGTTGAGGTGAGCGGATGTGAGGTTCATGGCGGGACTCCAGACGAAAAACATGAGCGGCCGGACGACGCCCACCTGTTTGCTAGACGCCGGAGGGGATTGGGGAGTTCAAAAAATGCGGCCTCGAAATCGCCACCTGACATGTAGCAGCTGGCGAAGCCTGCGTCCGGCTGCGCAGCAGTCGTAAATTCAGCCAACGCGTTGTATCAGGCAGATATTGCAATCAGGTTTTG
>NZ_JBSVXG010000298.1:0-5852 GCF_054070595.1 Pseudomonas sp. SDO55104_S430
ACATCTACTTGCCTGATACACCGCTTTCGCGAGCAAGCCCGCTCCCACAGGGGTTTTGCGTGTGTGGCGGGAATCAGGCTTTGGCGGCCGTGGCCACGACTTCCACGCGCATGCCTTCTACCGCGAGGGCGGCAACGCCTACCGCGGCGCGCACCGGCCATGGCTTGGCGAAGTAGCGCTTGTAGACTTCGTTGAACGCGGCGCGGTCGGTCATGTCGGTCAGGTAGATGGTCAGATGCATGACCCGGTCCATGGAGCTGCCGGCGCCTTCCAGTGCAATCTTCAGCGCTTGCAGGGTGCATTCGCTCTGCACGGTGATGTCGCCCAGTTCCAGGGTGCCGTCGAAGCGGGTCGGGATCTGCGTGGTCATCAGGATGCCGTTGAACTCGGCAACATCGGAGGAAATGGAATCCTGGTCGGGATCGGGATAGAAGACGACGTCTTGATTGGCCATGGGGCTCTCTTGTTCGAGGAGGTAAAAGGGACGTCCGTCAGTCTATCAGACGTCCCCACTGCCGCTGCTAGACCCTTGGCTGATGACTGGTCACGCAGTGAATACCCCCGCCACCGGCGGCGATGGCATCGATGTTGAGCTGCACCACTTCGCGATCCGGATAAAGCCTTGAGAGCAGGTCAAACGCCTTGCGATCGGCCTCCTTGTCACCGAATTCCGGCGCGATGATCGCCCCGTTGATCACGAAATAATTGATGTAACCGGCGGCAAAGTCGTCATTGCCCTGGCTGAACTTGCTCTTGCGCGGCTTGAGCGGTGGCGACACGGTATGCACCTGCAACTTGCGACCATCGGCGTCCGTGGCGTTTTTGAGGATCTCCAGATGGGCCTTGGTGACCTTGTTGTCGTAGGACCGCGGATCGGTGTCGAGGTTGGCGATCACCACCCCCGGCTTGACGAAGCGTGCATAGAAATCGACATGGGCGTCGGTGATGTCCTTGCCCTTGATCCCCGGCAGCCAGATGATCTTGCGCAGGCCCAGGCGGAATTTCAGCTCTTCCTCGACCTCAGCCTTGGTCCAGTCCTGATTGCGGTTGGCGTTGATCCAGCTGCTTTCGGTCATGATCCCGGTGCCGTGACCGTCCACTTCGATGCCGCCGCCCTCGCCCACCAGCTCGCTGCGCAGGTAATTGGCCTGCTCGTTGGTGGCGATCAGCGCCGCCAGCCGGGCATCCTTGCTGTGCCACTGCTTGTTGCCCCAGCCGTTGAAATTGAAATCCACGGCGCCCAGCCCGCCCTTGCCATCGACCACGAAATTGGCGCCGATGTCGCGCATCCAGATGTCATCCAGCTCGGTGATGACGTAGGTGACATTGGCGCTGCCGCAATGTTCCTCGGCCAGGTCCCGCTCGCTCTTGCGGCAGAACACGGTCAGCGGCTCATAGTCGGCAATAGCCCGCGCGATGCGCCCGAGCGCCGCTTGCACGTCCGGGGTGAAGTCTTCCCATATCGCATCCTGAGCGCCAAAGGCGATGAAGGCCTGCTCATGTTTGTCGCCCTCATCGGGCATGTACCAACGCTCTGCGCTGGCCGCCAGCACGGCGGTGGGTGACAAGCCGAGCCCGGTGAAAGCGGCTCCCATACCGGCAAGCACCAATACCTGTTTGATGAAATCTCGACGCGTCGACATGTAGATGTTCCTGAAAATCGGCCGGCAGATCATGCCGGCCCTTAATTACTGGCTTGGGTTTACTGGCTTGTGGCCGTTTTGAACTTGGTCCAGGTGCGCATGCGGGCACGCATGTCGGCCTGGGGAATATCTTTGCCCGGGATCAACCGCGCGTAGGTGGCTTCATCAATATAGATGTCCGGGTTGTCGCGCATGCTTGCATCCACACCGGGACGCGCCTTGGCGTTGGAAGTCGGGTAGCCGGTGAAGTTGCTGATGGCGGCCATGTTCTGCGGGCGCATGATGAAGTTGATGAACGCATAGGCGTATTCCGGGTGTTTGGCGTCCACGGGAATGGCCATGGTGTCCATCCACACCGTCGTGCCTTCCTTGGGAATGCGGTACTGGAAGGTGGTCTTCTTGCCGGCCGAATCCGCGGTGCGCTGCGCCTGGGTCATGTCGCCGCTGTAGCCCAGGGACAGGCACAGGTTGCCGTTCACCAGGTCGGTGACCGGTTGCGACTGGAACTTGCGAACGTACGGCCGCAGTTTCTGCAGCAAGGCGCTGGCTGCCTTGAGGTCTTCGGGCTTGGCGCTGCGCGGTTCGCGGCCCAGGTAGTTGAGTACCACCGCCAACACTTCGTCGGGCGAGTCGATCACCGAGATGCCGCAATCGGCGAATTTCGCCGCCAGCTCAGGCTTGAACAGCATGTCCAGGCTGTTGACCGGCGCGTCGGGCATGCGCTGTTTGATCTGTTCGTCGTTATAGGTCACGCCAATGGTGCCCCAGGTGTAAGGCACGGTGGCCCCGGCGGAATGCTCGTACTGTCCGCGCAGTTTCTGCAGACCGGGTTCGATGTCCGAAAGCTCCGTGAGCTTGGAGCGGTCCAGCGGCATAAGGCTGCCGGCGCGCATCAGCCGTTCGGCCACGGTGTCGCCCGGGAAGATCAGGTCGTAACCGCTGCCACCGGCGAGCATCTTGGCCTCCAGGGTTTCGCTGCCGTCCATGACGTCGTAGATCACCTTGATCCCGGTTTCAGCGGTGAAACGGCTCAGGGTGTCCTCGGCGAAATAATCAGCCCAGTTGTACAGCCGCAGGGTCTTTTCTTCGGCATGCAGCGCCGGCACCGCAGCGCTGATGGCCAGTGCGAGGGCGGCGGGCAACAGTCGATTGAAGGTACGCATGTCAGACCCCCTGGGCATTCCAGCGTGAGTGAATGTGGCGACCGTCCTGGCTCAACAGCGCCCCGTACATTTCCGGGCGACGATCGCGGTAGATGCCCCAGCTCAGACGCTCTTCGCGCATGGCCGCAAGGTCGAGGCTGTGCACCAGCACGCCGGTGCTGTCGCGGTCGGCCTCGGCGAGCAGCTTGCCCTTGTGGTTACTGATGAAGGACGAGCCGTAGAAGCTCATCTGCAAGGTCGGATCCGTGGTCGCCGCTTCCCGGCCGACGCGGTTGGAAGCCACGACAGGCAGGATGTTGGCGGCCGCATGACCGCGCATGGTCATCTGCCAGTGATCCCGCGAATCCAGCGTCGCGCAGCCGGGCTCGGAGCCGATGGCCGTCGGGAACAGCAGCACTTCGGCGCCCATCAAGGCCAGGCAACGGGCGGTTTCGGGAAACCACTGATCCCAGCAGATGCCGACGCCGATGCGCCCGAACGCGGTGTCCCAGACGCGGAAACCGGTATCGCCAGGGCTGAAGTATTCCTTCTCCTGATAGCCGATGGCGTTGGGGATATGGGTCTTGCGATACACCCCCAGCAGTCGCCCGTCGGCATCGGCTACGCACAGCGAATTGAAGTAAGCGTTGCCGGCCTTTTCGAACCAGCTCAACGGCAACACCACGCCCAGCTCCCGGGCCAGCGCGGCGAAGCGCTTGAGCACGGGGCTGTCGCCGAAGGTCTCGGCCAGGGCCAGGTGCTGGTGGCTTTGCTCGATGCAGAAATACGGCGTGGCGAACAGCTCCTGCAACAGGATCACCTGGGCGCCCTTGGCGGCGGCCTCGCGGACCAGTTGCTCGGCTTGATCGAGGTTGTTTTTCAAGTCCCAGGTGCAGGGCATCTGCGTGGTGGCGACGGTCAGAATCGTCATGGCATCAACCCTCCACCGGCCAGGCCGGTTGCTGCTGAGTGATGCAATGCACCCCGCCGCCGCCATGGGCCAGATGATTGATGCGCACCGGCACCACTTCGCGCCCGGGGAAGGCCTGGGCCAGGGTTTGCGCGGCGACGTTATCGGCGGCGATGCCGTAGGCCGGCATGATGATCGCGTCGTTAGCGATGTAAAAGTTGGTGTACGAGGCGCAGAACACTTCGGCTTCGGTGTCCACCGCTTCGCTGGCTTCAAACAGCTCGATCATTTCAAACTTGCGTCCGCGAGCATCGGTGACCAGCTCCAGGGCGCGACGGTTTTCCCGGGCGACTTCGGCGTACACCGAGCTCTGGTCGCGGGTGGCGTCCACCAGCAATACGCCAGGGCGAGCGAAGGCGCAGACGCCATCGACGTGGCCGTCGGTCATGTCGCCGGTGACATAGTCCGGATCGCCCGGCAGCCAGATGGTTTTCTTCACGCCCAGAAGACGACTGAAGATCTCTTCCATCTCGGCCTTGGTCACGCCCGGGTTGCGGTTGGGGTTGAGCAGCACCGATTCGGTAGTGATCAGCGTGCCTTCGCCGTCGACATGAATGGCGCCGCCTTCGTTGCTCAGCGGCGTGCCGAAGCACGGCAGGCCCAGGTGATTGAGCGCACGACGCGCCAGGCCTTCGTCCAGGTCATGGGCCGACTTGCCGCCCCAGGCGTTGAAGCGCCAGCTGACCCCGGCCAGGCCTTGTTGCGGGTGGCAGACGAAGCTTGGACCGGAGTCGCGGCACCAGCTGTCGTTCACCGCCAACTCAATCAGCTCGATGTTCGGACCGCACAGGGCCTTGGCGCTGGCGACGGCGGACGGATCGACGACCATTTTCACCGGTTCGAAACGGGCAATGGCGTTGGCCACACCGGCGAAATCCTGCTGAACCTGCGCCAGGGTCACGCGCCAGCCTGACTCCCAGAGTTCCTTGTTGTGCGGCCAGACCATCCAGGTGGCGGCATGGCGAACCCACTCCGCCGGCATCATCCAACCGCTATTTCCCATCTCGTTCTGCTGCATGATAAAAAGCCCTTTAGTTAAGCCATTGTGTTCAATGAAAACTGCCTTGGCGGTCTTGGCATGCATGCTACGGCGCGTAAAACGGGCAAACAAACGATGGATTTTGCAGAAAAGTGATTAGAGGAACTTATCAATATGCTCAAGCACTGGCCGCCACTCAGCACCCTGCGCGGCTTTGAAGCCGCCGCCCGCCTGGGCAGTTTTCACAAGGCCGCCGAGGAGCTGCACCTGACCCAGTCGGCCATCAGCCAGCAGATCCGCAGTCTCGAGGCGTATCTGGAGCAGCCGCTGTTTTTCCGCAGCGGACGCAGTGTCAGCCTGACCGACGCCGGCCATGACCTGCTGAGCACTACCCAGGCGATGCTGCAGCAATTGGCGGTGGGTATTCGCAGGCTCGGGCAATATCAGAAACCCAATCAACTGGTGCTCAACACGACCCCGGCGTTTGCCCGTCACTGGCTGCTGCCGCGTCTTGGGGATTTCCGCAGTCGGCATCCGCAGGTCGATCTGTGGATTTTCAGCACCGATGAAGTGCCGGACATGGCGACGCAGACCATCGATATTGCCGTGCGCGACGACATCAGCTCCCAGGCGGAGTGCAGCTTCAAGGTGTTGTATGCCGATCGGCTTTATCCTGCGTGCCATCCGGGGTTGTTGGCGCAACCCCGGGAGCAGCGCACGACCTTGCATGGCGAGCGGGAGATGGATTGGAGTCATTGGGCGGTGGAATCGGGGATTGATGTCGGGCAGCAGGATCAGGGGTTGAACTTCTCTGATCCGGGGTTGCTGCTGGATGCGGCTTGCGCGGGGCTTGGGATTGCGTTGGTTAGTGAGTTGTTGAGTCGGCAGGCTCGCGCGAACGGGCAGTTGCAACCACTGGTGGAACAAACCATCCGCGGCCCCAATTGGGCACTTCTGACGCATCGGGATAGTGAGAGTAATGCGCGGGGGTTTAGTGAGTGGTTGGTTGAGAGTTTGGAGAGTTATTAGATCGTGTACATATCCGTTGCTGCGGTAACGGCCACTTATGGTTCCGCTCTTACAGCGGGTCACTTTCGAAGAGCGCGAAAGTAACCAAA
>NZ_JBSVXG010000299.1:0-5831 GCF_054070595.1 Pseudomonas sp. SDO55104_S430
ATTCAGGCACTGCGGTCTGTCAGGTAGATCCAGTGCAGAGGTTTTACGACTGCTGCGCAGCCGGACGCAGGCTTCGCCAGCTGCTACAGGGGTCGGGGTGTCAGGGCTTCAGGGGAAAAGGGTATTTCCAATGCATAAGAGATTTCACACGATCCAGAGCAAGATCGCCCTGCTCGCCGGCCTCTGCCTGTTGCTGGTGGTGGGTCTGCTGATGGGGTTGTCGCTCTACCAGACCCGCCTAAGCAGCCAGCAGGTCGACCAGGCCAGCAGTGAAATGCTGGCCGATGCGGCCAAGGAACACATGCAGGCGCTGGGCAAGGTGCAGGCGATGCAGGTCCAGCGCACCTTCATGCAGACCCATGAATTCGGTCAGGGGTTAGCGCGATATCTGCTTTATCTGCGACAACTTCAGCACCAGGGCACATTGACCCGCCCGCAACTTCGCCAGGAGCTCAGTAGCCAGCTTCAACAGGCCCTCAAAGACAAGCCCGACCTGCTCGGGCTTTACGTCATTTTTGAACCTGACGCGCTCGACGGCCAGGACGCCGGTTTCGCCGACAAGGCAGAGCTTGGCAGCAACGAGAAAGGCCGTTTCTCGCTGTACTGGGTACAAAGCAAACCCGGTGAACTGCAAGCGGTGATCGGCGACGAAGGCCTGCTGGCCAACACCGAGCCGGGGCCGAGCGGCGCGCCGTACAACGCGTTCTGCACCTGCGCCCGCGACACCCGCCAGGCTTGCGTACTGGAGCCCTACTTCGACGAAGCGTCCGGCAGCCGCAAGCTGGTCACCAGCGTCGCCTTCCCCCTGCTGGAAAACGGCAAGGTCATCGCCGTGGTCGGCCTCGACATCAACCTCGCCGCGCTGCAGAACAACAGTGAAGCCAGTGCTCGCCAGTTGTTCGACGGGCACGGACAGATCAGCATCGTCAGCCCTCGCGGGGTGATCTCGGCCAACAGCCAGGATGTCCGTCGCCTGGGTTCGCCGATGGACAACGCGGACGTGATGGACGCCCTGCGTCAGGGGCAGCCGAAGGTGTTTGTCGATCCGCAGCAGATCAAGGTCCTCGAACCCCTGGCACCGATTGCCGGCGCCGCGCCCTGGGGTGTGCTGGTGGGCGTGCCGCAAGAGGTGTTGCTGGCGCCTGTCACCACCCTGCAAAAGGAACTCGATGCTCAGGGCGCGCAAAGCACCGCGCTGGCCCTGCTGCTCGGCGGTGGCTCGGCTCTGCTCGGCCTGCTGCTGATCTGGTACACCGCACAACGCATCACCCGGCCGTTGCAGGTGCTGACCCGGGTTATGGAGGACATTTCCCTCGGCGAAGGCGACCTGACGCGGCGCCTGCAAGTGCAATCGCGGGATGAAATCGGCCAGCTGGCGACGGCGTTCAACCGCTTTGTCGAACGCATTCACCAGTCGATTCGCGAAGTGTCGTCGGCGGCACTCGGCGTTAACGAGGGCGCCCGCCGGGTGCTGGAGGCGTCCAATTCGTCGCTGAGCAATTTCGACGATCAATCGAGTCGCACCAACAGTGTGGCGGCGGCGATCAATCAGCTGGGCGCGGCGGCGCAGGAGATCGCGCACAACGCCAGCGACGCGTCGCACCAGGCGTCCAACGCCCGGCAGCAGGCGGAGGACGGGCGTCAAGTCGTGCAGCGCACGATCGAGGTGATGAACGAATTGTCGGGCAAGATCAGCGCGTCCTGCGCCAACATCGAAGTGCTCAACGACAAGACCGTGAACATCGGGCAGATCCTCGAGGTGATCAAGGGCATCTCCCAGCAGACCAACCTGCTGGCGCTCAACGCCGCGATCGAAGCGGCGCAGGCCGGTGAAGCCGGTCGCGGGTTCGCGGTGGTGGCCGATGAAGTGCGCAGCCTGGCCGGACGCACCCAGACCTCGGCGCTGGAGATCCAGCAGATGATCGAGGAACTGCAAGTCGGCGCCCGGGATTCGGTCACCACCATGACCGAGAGCCAGCAGCACAGCGAGGAAAGCGTCAACATCGCCAACCTCGCCGGCACCCGCCTCGGTAGCGTGACCCAGCGCATCGGCGAGATCGACAACGTCAACCAGTCCGTCGCCGCCGCCACCGAGGAACAGACCGCAGTGGTCGAAGCGCTGAACGTCGACATCACCCAGATCAACACCCTCAACCAGCAAGGCGTGGAAAACCTGCAATCGACCTTGCGTGCGTGTACCGAGCTTGAGCAGCAGGCGGCGCGGTTGAATCAGTTGGTGGGGAGTTTTCGGATCTAGAAATGATGTCGCCCGGGCTGCCCCTGTAGGAGCGAGGCTTGCCCGCGAAGACAATTTCACTGACTCAACCCTTCTTCATCCCCAGACACTCAATGGAGTGATCGACCATCGCCTTGGCGATCTCCAGTAAATGCCATATCGAATACACCATCGCCCTGTCGGCACCTTTCAAATGGTCGCCACATTGATAGGCGCTCACTGAAGCGCAACGCAACAGGTCGGCGAGATAGAGCTGGGTGTCTTCGAAACTCACGTCTTTGCTGACGTTGTAGAAACGCAATTCATCGGGCGGGGAGGGTTGATCCCCGGTGAGGTAGAAATCGATGGCGCGGTAGAGCGCGGATCGATCCCTGATGGGGTCTTCGGGGGTGGGTTCTTCGGATGGTGGATCGGGGACAGACTTTTCCATGACTTACTCCTATTGCTGAACAGGAGCCATCACTTGTCGCCTACTAAACGATTGGGTGGTGGCTGTGCGCAGGTAGTAGGCCGGTCAATAGGAAAACCGGTGCATCCGAAGATGCCCCACGCACAGCTACCATTTCTGCGTGCGGCAACATCGCCGAGCATGAGCATGGATCGCTATACACCTATTGTCCGGGGCTACTAAACCCGATCACCAAAAAGCAGTGACGGGCCGAGACTAGCCACCGGATTTGCCAGGCGCAAGCGGGCGAAATGATCTAGGAAATGTCCTGCAAAAGATAGCGAATGAGCTGACAGAATCGCTGATTATCTTGTAAGAAATATCGCCGATTTCCCCATCAACACCTTCCCCTGTAGGAGCGAGCATGCTCGCGATGGAGTCACAAACACCGCGGGGTGTCAGGCGGCCAGCGTTATCGTTGGCGACCATCGCGAGCGTGCTCGCTCCTACAGTAGATCGTGTTAGCGCTTGTTGAGGGCCCGAGCCAGGCGATCGCCGCTCAGCTGAATCACCGCCACCAACGCCACCAGCAACACGATCACGGTCAACATGATCTGGCTATCAAACCGCTGATACCCATACCGATACGCAATGTCCCCCAACCCGCCAGCCCCGATCGCCCCGGCCATGGCCGACGAATTGATCATGGTCACCAGGGTGATGGTGAACCCGCCGACAATCCCCGGCAGCGCCTCGGGCAACAACACATGCCAGACAATGTGCTGGCGCCGGCAACCCATGGCCTGCGCCGCCTCGATCAACCCGTGATCCACCTCGCGCAAACTCACTTCGGCAATGCGCGCAAAAAACGGCGTGGCGGCGATGGTCAGCGGTACAACGGCCGCCCACACACCGTAGGTGGTACCGACGATCAGCCGCGTGAACGGAATCAGCGCCACCATCAAAATCAGGAACGGCACCGAGCGGAACAGGTTCACGAACGCGCCCAGCGCGCGGTTCACCGCAGGTGCTTCGTAGATGCCGCCCTTGGAACTGGTGACCAGAATCACCGCCAGCGGAATGCCCGCCAGCAGCGCAATCAGCGACGACACGCCGACCATCAGAAAGGTATCGATAAAGCCTTGCAACAAGCGATCAAACCACATAACCCAACACCTCCACTTGCTGCGCCCATTGCCCGGCGCGCTGGCGCAATTGTTCGGCACTCAGCGACGAGCCCGTCACCGCCAATAGCAACTGCCCCAACGCATGACCCTGAATCCACTCAACGCCACCTTGCAGCAGACGCACACGGCCACCGAGGGCGGCGAACAGGGCGGCGATGTCCGGTTCGTCCTGCGCCGATCCGGTGAATTGCAGTCGCAGGACGACAGCGTCTTCCGACGTCTGCGGTTGCGCTTGCAGACGGTTCTGCAACTCCGCCGGCAGCGCATGCTGCAACGGCGCGAGCAAAGTCTTGCTGACCTCATGCTGCGGGTTACCGAAGACTTCCCACACCGGCCCTTGTTCGACCACGCGCCCGCGTTCAAGCACCACAACGCGATCGCAGATTTCGCGGATCACCGCCATTTCGTGAGTGATCAAAATGATGGTCAAACCCAGGCGCTGATTGATCTCGCGCAGCAGGCCGAGAATCGATTGCGTGGTCTCCGGGTCCAGCGCCGAAGTGGCCTCGTCGCACAACAGAATCGCCGGATCATGAACCAGCGCGCGGGCGATGCCGACACGCTGTTTCTGCCCGCCGGACAACTGCGCCGGATAGGCCTTGTGCTTGGCTTCCAGGCCCACCAGTTCGAGCAATTCGCGCACCTTCTGCTCGCGTTTTTCCTTCGGTACACCGGCGACCTTGAGCGGCAATTCGACGTTCTGCCAGACCGTCTTGGCCGACATCAAATTGAAGTGCTGGAAGATCATGCCGATGCGCCGGCGCAGGGCCACCAGACGGTCTTCGTCGAACTCGCCGATGTCTACCTGATCGATCAGCACCCGGCCGCTGCTCGGTTGTTCGAGGCGGTTGATGTTGCGGATCAGCGACGACTTGCCGGCGCCGCTGCGGCCGATGATGCCGAACACTTCGCCGCGCTGGATCGCCAGGTCAATGCCGTGCAGGGCGGCCACCGGTCCTTGCTGGCCGTCATAGGTTTTGCCCAGTTTGATGAAGCGCACGTGGGCGCGGTTCAGTTCGGGGTGCAGTTCCGTCTGCTGTGCGTCATGGGGCGCCGGGATCTCCAGGCGCAGTTGCGTAGCGGCAGTCATGCTCAGCTCTCCCAACCGGCTTGGTACAGCTTGCCGTGGGCTTTATCCAAGGCGGCGCGCACGGCTGGCGAATGCTGGTAGATGTCGACGAACTCGATCAGGCGCGGGTCGGTTTTGCTCTTGGGCTGGATCACGAACTGAATCACGTATTCCTTGTGGTCCAGGCCGTCGAACAGCAGGGCGGAGCCGGCGTCGAAGGTCTTCGCCAGACGGATGTAGGCGGGGTAGCCCTGGACCAGATCGGCGTCGTCGTAGGCGCGCACCAGTTGCACGGCTTCGACCTGCAGGATCTTGATCTTTTTCGGGTTGGCGACGATGTCGTCCTCGGTGGCCTTGTAGCCCACGCCGGGCTTGAGGGTGATCAGCCCGGCCTTGGCCAGCAGCTGCAAACCACGGCCGCTGTTGATCGGGTCGTTGGCGATGGCGACGCTGGCGCCTTCGGGCAGCTCGTCGAAGCTTTTGTATTTTTTCGAGTAGAGGCCGACGTTGTTGATGATCCCCGGCGCGAACGGCACCAGGTCAAACCCGGCCGCGGCCTTGGCGTTTTCCAGGAACGGGATGTGCTGGAAGTAGTTCACGTCGATGTCACCGGCGGCGAGGCTGACATTGGGCGCGATCCAGTCGCTGAACTCCACCAGATCGACTTTCAGGCCTTGTTTGTTGGCTTCGGCGACGGCGGCTTCCAGCGGGATGGCGAAGGCGGCGGTTGTGCCGATTTTCAGTGGGGGTTCGGCGGCGAAGGTCAGGGAGCTGAAAAGGCCTAGGGCCAGGGCCAGTGCTTTGACTGGGTGGGTGAGGTTGGTTTTTTTCATGATCAGGTTTCCAGTCAGTGCATTAATTTTTTGGTGTTTGTCAGGGCCTCTTCGCGGGCAAGCCTCGCTCCTACAGGTTTTGGTTGAATCGATCACTCGCGGGCGACCGATACCTGTA
>NZ_JBSVXG010000300.1:0-5795 GCF_054070595.1 Pseudomonas sp. SDO55104_S430
GGCAGTGCATTGCAAATGTGGGAGCGAGCCTGCTCGCGATTGCCGCGCTGCGGTTCAGATGTGCAACGCGTGGCCGAGGGCCCGCAACGCCGCTTCCTGCACCGCCTCGCCCAGTGTCGGGTGGGCGTGGATGGTGCCGCCGATGTCTTCCAGGCGCGCGCCCATTTCCAGGCTTTGCGCGAACGCGGTGGACAGTTCCGAGACGGCGGCACCCACCGCCTGCCAGCCGACGATCACATGATTGTCGCGACGGGCGACCACGCGCACGAAGCCGCTTTTGGACTCCAGCGTCATGGCCCGGCCATTGACGGCGAACGGGAAGCTGGCGACGATGCAGTCCAGACCCGCGGCATTGGCCTCGTCCGGCGTCATGCCGACTACCACCAGTTCCGGATCGGTGAAGCACACGGCGGCGATGGCGGTGGGGTTGAACTCGCGGGATTTGCCGCTGATCAGCTCGGCCACCATTTCGCCCTGGGCCATGGCCCGGTGGGCGAGCATCGGTTCGCCGCTCAGATCACCGATGGCATAAACGTTGCGCATGCTGGTCTGGCAACGGTTGTCGACCTTGATCGACGCACCGTTCATCTCCAGGTTCAGCGCTTCGAGGTTCCAGCCCTGGGTGTTCGGCTTGCGGCCCACGGCCACCAGCACCTGATCGGTTTCCAGATTCAAGGTGACGCCTTGCTGGTCCAGAACCTGCAGAGTATTTTCAGTTGAATCAAAGCCTTGGACGCTGTGCTTCAAGTAAAGCTTTACGCCAAGCTTGCGCAATTCTTCCTGCACCGGATGGGTCAGTTCGGCGTCGTAGGCCGGCAGGATGCGCTCTTGGGCTTCGACCACGCTGACGTCGGCACCGAGCTTGCGATAGGCAATCCCCAGTTCCAGGCCGATGTAACCACCGCCTACCACGATCAGACGCTTGGGCACGGCAGTCGGCGTCAGGGCTTCGGTGGAGGAGATGACCGGCCCGCCAATCGGCAGCATCGGCAGGTTCACGCTTTTCGAGCCGGTGGCCAGCACCAGGTGCTCGCACTGGATGCGGGTATCGCCCACATCAACGGTTTTGCCGTCGACCACCTTGGCCCAGCCCTGAATCACCTGGACCTTGTTCTTTTTCAGCAGCGCGGCGACTCCGGTGGTCAGGCGATCGACGATGCCGTCCTTCCACTCGACGCTCTTGCCGATGTCCAGAGTCGGCGCGGACACGTTGATGCCCAGCGCCGAATGCTGGTTGTGGTGGCGGGTCTGATGGAATTGCTCGGCGACATGAATCAGCGCCTTGGACGGAATGCAGCCGATGTTCAAGCAAGTACCGCCCAGTGATTCGCCCTCGACCAGAATGGTCGGGATGCCCAGCTGGCCGGCACGGATCGCCGTCACATAACCGCCAGGGCCGCCGCCGATGATCAGCAGTGTGGTGTTCAAAGTTTGCATGCAGCTCTCCACCGGAAATCAGTCCACAAACAAAGTGGCGGGTTGTTCGAGCAGGCCACGCACGGCCTGGATGAAGAGTGCCGCGTCCATGCCGTCGACCACGCGGTGATCGAACGAGCTGGAGAGGTTCATCATCTTGCGGATCACCACCTGGCCTTTGATCACCATCGGCCGTTCGACGATCTTGTTCACCCCCACAATCGCCACTTCCGGCAGGTTCAGCACCGGGGTGCTGACGATGCCGCCCAACGCGCCGAGGCTGGTCAGGGTAATGGACGAGCCGGACAGCTCATCGCGGCTGGCCTTGCCGTTTCGCGCGGCGGTAGCCAGGCGGGAAATCTCCGCAGCGCTGTCCCACAGGCTGCGCGCTTCGGCGTGACGCACCACCGGCACCATCAGGCCGATATCGGCCTGGGTGGCGATGCCCACATGCACCGCGCCGAGACGGGTGATCACCTGGGCTTCGTCGTCGTAGCGGGCGTTGATCTGCGGGAAATCGCGCAGGGCGACGACCAGAGCGCGGACCAGGAACGGCAGCAGGGTCAGCTTGCCGCGGGTCGCGCCGTGTTTTTCGTTCAGGTGCGCACGCAATTCTTCGACAGCGGTGACGTCGATTTCCTCGACATAGCTGAAGTGCGCGGCGCGCTGGGTGGCTTCCTGCATGCGCTGGGCAATCTTGCGGCGCATGCCGATGACCTGAATCTGCTCTTCATCGTTGCGCTGCACATAGGCGCTGCTCACGGACGAAGCATTGGACTGGCCCTGCGCCAGATAGGCATCGAGGTCTTCATGCAGTACGCGACCGGCCGGGCCGGATCCGCGCACGAGACGCAATTGAATACCAAGGTCCAGCGCATGTTTGCGCACGGCCGGGGAGGCCAGCGGACGCTCATCAGCTGTGCGCGCGACCATCGGAGCCTGGCAAACCGGAGTCGGACGCGGGGCAGCCACCGGAGCGGGTTTGCTTTCGACGACCGCATCTACCTTGGGCGCGGCCACTGGCGCTTCCTTAACGGCAGCGGCAGGCGCCGCCTGTTGTGCGGACTCCTTGACGTTGCCCGCACCTTCCACTTCGATGCTGATCAGCACGCTGCCGACCGCCATCACTTCACCCGGCTGACCGCCGAGGGCAATCACCTTGCCATGCACCGGCGATGGAATGTCCACCATCGCCTTGTCGGTCATGACGTCGGCCAGCACCTGATCTTCGACGACCATGTCGCCAACCTTGACGTGCCATACCGACAGTTCAACTTCTGCAATGCCTTCACCAATGTCCGGCATTTTAATAACGTGCGTGCCCATTCAGACCTCCATGACCCGTTTCAAAGCCGCGCCCACTCGGGACGGACCGGGGAAATACGCCCACTCTTGCGCGTGCGGGTAGGGGGTGTCCCAACCGGTGACGCGTTCGATCGGCGCTTCCAGGTGATGGAAGCAGTGCTCTTGCACCAATGCGGCCAGTTCGGCGCCGAAACCGCAGGTGCGGGTCGCTTCGTGGACGATCACGCAACGGCCGGTTTTCTTCACCGACTTGGTGATGGTTTCCAGGTCCAGCGGCCACAAGCTGCGCAGGTCGATGACCTCAGCGTCGACACCGCTTTCTTCAGCGGCCACTTGCGACACATAGACGGTGGTGCCGTAGGTCAGGATGGTCACATCCTTGCCCGGGCGGGTGATGGCGGCGACGTCCAGCGGCACGGTGTAGTAACCGTCCGGAACCTGCGCTGCCGGGTGTTTCGACCACGGGGTTACCGGGCGGTCGTGGTGGCCGTCGAACGGGCCGTTATAGAGGCGCTTTGGCTCGAGGAAGATCACCGGATCATCGTTTTCGATGGAGGCGATCAGCAGGCCCTTGGCGTCGTAGGGGTTGGACGGCATGACAGTACGCAGGCCGCAAACCTGGGTGAACATCGCCTCGATGCTCTGGCTGTGAGTCTGGCCGCCGTAGATGCCGCCGCCGCAAGGCATGCGCAGGGTCATCGGCGCGGTGAACTCGCCAGCCGAGCGATAACGCAGACGCGCGGCTTCGGAGATGATCTGGTCGGAAGCCGGGTAGACGTAGTCGGCGAACTGGATTTCGGCGACCGGACGCAGGCCGTAGGCACCCATGCCCACGGCGACGCCGACGATGCCGCTCTCGGAGATCGGCGCGTCGAACACCCGCGAGGTGCCGTACTTGTTCTGCAGGCCTTCGGTGCAACGGAACACGCCGCCGAAGTAACCGACGTCCTGGCCGAACACCACCACATTGTTGTCGCGCTCAAGCATCACGTCCATGGCCGAGCGCAGGGCCTGGATCATGGTCATGGTGGTCGTGGTCATGGCGGTATCCAGCTGAATATTGTTGTTGTGATCGTTCATGTCAGATCCCCAACTGCTGACGCTGGCGCTTCAAGTGCTCCGGCATCTCTTTATAGACGTCTTCGAACATGGTCGCGGCGCTTGGAATCTGGCCGCCGGCGAGGGTGCCGAACTGCTCGGCCTGCTTCTGCGCGGCGATCACTTCGGCTTCAAGCTCGGCGCTGACGGCGGCGTGTTCCTCTTCGGACCAGTGGCCAACCTTGATCAGGTGCTGCTTGAGACGCGCAATCGGGTCACCCAGCGGGAAGTGGCTCCAGTCGTCGGCGGGACGGTATTTGGACGGATCGTCGGAGGTCGAGTGCGGGCCGGCGCGGTAGGTGACCCATTCGATCATGGTCGGGCCGAGGTTGCGCCGGGCGCGTTCGGCGGCCCAGGCGGAAGCGGCGTAGACCGCGTAGAAATCGTTGCCGTCGACCCGCAGCGAGGCGATGCCGCAACCGACGCCACGACCGGCGAAGGTGGTGGCTTCACCACCGGCAATCGCCTGGAAAGTGGAGATCGCCCACTGGTTGTTCACCACGTTGAGGATCACCGGCGCGCGGTACACGTGGGCGAAGGTCAGGGCCGTGTGGAAGTCGGACTCGGCGGTGGCGCCGTCGCCGATCCAGGCCGAAGCGATTTTCGTGTCGCCCTTGATCGCCGAGGCCATGGCCCAACCGACGCCCTGGACGAATTGGGTGGCGAGGTTGCCGGAAATGGTGAAGAAGCCGGCATCTTTGACCGAATACATGATCGGCAGCTGGCGGCCTTTGAGCGGGTCCTTCTCGTTGGACAGCAACTGGCAGATCAGATCCACCAGCGGTACGTCACGAGCCATCAGGATGCTTTGCTGGCGGTAGGTCGGGAAGCACATGTCATCGATGTTCAGTGCCAGCGCTTGGGCGCTGCCGATGGCTTCTTCGCCGAGGCTCTGCATGTAGAAGGACATTTTCTTCTGGCGCTGGGCGACCACCATGCGGTTGTCGTAGATCCGCGTCTTGAGCATGGCGCGCATGCCTTTACGCAGGATCTCCACCGGCACGTTTTCGGCCCACGGTCCCAGGGCATTGCCCTGATCATCGAGCACGCGAATCAGGCCACGGGCCAGGTCAGCGGTGTCCGAGGGTTCTACGTCGACAGGTGGCTTGCGCACGGTGCCGGCATCGGTCAGGTGCAGGTAGGAGAAGTCGGTTTTACAGCCCGGGCGGCCCGAGGGTTCAGGGACGTGCAGGCGCAGCGGTTCATACGCTTGGGTCATGGCTTCTACGCTCGATCTTGTGAATTTCTTGTAGTGAGCTGACAGATTTCGTTCGATGGAAGAAATCTTGTCCTACAACAATCATAGGCCCGGCCAAGGAGAATATTTCTCTCTGTTTCGTTGCGCTAAAGACTATTTGCAGATAAAAAATCTGCACACGAATAAAAAACAGGTGTTTTTGTCTCATGCGCAAACTTGACCGTACCGATATAGGCATTCTCAACAGCCTTCAGGAGAATGCGCGCATCACCAACGCTGACCTTGCGCGTTCGGTGAACCTGTCGCCGACACCGTGTTTCAACCGGGTCAAGGCGATGGAAGAACTGGGGGTGATTCGCGAGCAGGTGACGCTGCTGGACGCCGACATGCTGGGGCTGCATGTGAACGTGTTCATCCATGTCAGCCTGGAAAAGCAGGTGGAGAGGGCGCTGCAGCATTTCGAGGAGGCGATTTCCGATCGCCCGGAGGTGATGGAGTGCTACCTGATGGCCGGTGATCCCGACTATCTGATTCGGGTATTGGTGCCGAGTATCCAGTCGCTGGAGCGCTTCATGATGGACTTTCTGACCAAGGTGCCGGGGGTGGCGAATATCCGTTCCAGCTTCGCGCTCAAGCAGGTGCGCTACAAGACGGCGCTGCCGTTGCCGGCGAACGGACTGACCCTCGATATCTGAACGAAACCCCTGTAGCAGCTGACGAGCACCGCGAGGCTGCGTCCGCGATATTCCTGACACCGATGTCATTCAGGTCGATCGCT
>NZ_JBSVXG010000301.1:0-5703 GCF_054070595.1 Pseudomonas sp. SDO55104_S430
TCAGCCAACATCAATGTCGACTGATACACCGCATTCGCGAGCAAGCCCGCTCCCACAGTATAAAAAAAAACAAGAACAAATCAGGAGGTTTCATGACGTGGACCGCAGTCACCGAACACCGCGCCCATCTCGGCGAAGGACCGTTCTGGGACGCGCCAACCCAGGCGCTCTACTGGGTGGACATCGCCGGCAAACAAGCCCTGCGCCTGATCGGCTCCAACGTGCAGATCTGGCAGATGCCCGAACACGTGTCGGCCTTTATCCCCTGTGCCAGCGGCGATGCATTGGTGACCCTGAGCAGCGGCGTTTATCGTCTCGACCTGAATTCCCCGGGGCTTGAACCACGCCTGACCCTGTTCTGCGTCGCCGATCCGCA
The DNA here is from genome assembly GCF_054070595.1 of Pseudomonas sp. SDO55104_S430. Classification (NCBI taxonomy): domain Bacteria; kingdom Pseudomonadati; phylum Pseudomonadota; class Gammaproteobacteria; order Pseudomonadales; family Pseudomonadaceae; genus Pseudomonas; species Pseudomonas sp. SDO55104_S430. The sequence continues at coordinate 377 of NZ_JBSVXG010000301.1, forward strand.
ACCCGGCAACCGTGGCAACGAAGCCCGCTGCGACGCCCAGGGCCGGCTCTGGCTCGGCACCATGCAAAACAACATCGGTTCAAATGGCGAAGATCTGCCCATCGAGCGACGTTCCGGCGGGCTGTTCCGCATCGATCGCGATGCACGAGTGACCCCATTGCTGCGCGGCCTCGGCATCCCCAATACCTTGCTCTGGAGCGACGACGCCACCACGGTCTATTTCGGCGACAGCCTCGACGGCACGCTGTATCGGCATTTCATTCGCACCGACGGCAACCTTGAACCGGCGCAAACCTGGTTTGGCCCCCATCGTCGCGGCGGTCCGGATGGCTCGGCGATGGATGCCGAAGGATTTATCTGGAACGCCCGCTGGGACGGTAGTTGCCTGCTCAGGCTGGCGCCGGATGGTCAGATTGATCGGGTGATCGAGTTGCCTGTCAGCCGTCCGACCAGTTGCGTGTTTGGCGGCCCCGACCTGAAAACCCTGTACATCACCAGCGCCGCCAGCCCGCTCGATCACCCGCTGGACGGTGCCGTGTTGTCGATTCAGGTGGATGTCGCAGGAAAGCTCTGTACGAGATTTGCTGGATAAATCCCAGAATATGGGATGCAAAATTATATATTGAGATTAATCAGGTGCCGGGTTTATAGTCGGCACCATCGTTCCACGATGCACTCACACTTAAAAAAACAAGATTGGTGAAGTGATGCAGCGATATTCCCTCGAACTACCGCCGGTGCCTGAACCGCCCAAGGGCGAGCGCCTCAAAGACAAGGTCGTGCTGTTGACCGGTGCCGCTCAGGGCATCGGCGAAGCCATTGTCGCGGCCTTTGCCTGCCAGCAGGCGAAGCTGATCATCAGTGACATCCAGGCCGACAAGGTCGAAAACGTCGCGGCTCACTGGCGCGATCAGGGAGCCGACGTGGTGGCGATCAAGGCTGACGTTTCCCGTCAGCAGGACCTGCACGCCATGGCCCGGCTCGCAGTCGAGCGCCACGGTCGGATCGACGTGCTGGTCAATTGCGCCGGGATCAACGTATTCCGCGATCCCCTGCTGATGACCGAAGACGACTGGCACCGTTGCTTCGCCATCGACCTCGACGGCGCCTGGTATGGCTGCAAGGCGGTATTGCCGCAGATGATCGAGCAGAGCGTCGGCAGCATCATCAACATCGCCTCCACCCATTCCAGCCACATCATTCCCGGCTGCTTCCCGTATCCGGTGGCCAAGCACGGTCTGCTCGGCCTGACCCGCGCTTTGGGCATCGAATACGCGCCCAAGGGCATTCGCGTGAATGCCATCGCACCGGGCTACATCGAAACCCAACTGAACGTCGACTACTGGAACGGCTTTGCCGATCCCCACGCCGAACGTCAGCGCGCCTACGACCTGCATCCGCCCAAACGCATCGGCCAGCCGATCGAAGTGGCGATGACCGCAGTGTTCCTGGCCAGCGACGAGGCGCCGTTCATCAACGCTTCCTGCATCACCATCGATGGTGGCCGTTCAGTGATGTACCACGACTGAATGACCGGGATTTCACGCGGATAAATACGCCTGAAATCCAATCATCATACGATATGACTATTGGTAACTTGGTTTCACCGCTTTAATGGCTTTCAAAGAATGCTCAAAAAAATAACAAGGAGTCAGCTTATGAATCGTCGTCATGCCATCCGTTCCATGTGCTGTGCCGCTTTGGCGGTAAGCGCATTCAGTCTCAGCAGCACGCTGCTGGCGGCCGAGGAGGTGAAAATCGGTTTCCTGGTCAAACAGGCCGAAGAACCTTGGTTCCAGACCGAATGGGCCTTTGCCGAAAAGGCCGGCAAGGAGAAGGGTTTCACCCTGATCAAGATCGCCGTGCCTGACGGCGAGAAAACCCTGTCGGCCATCGACAGCCTGGCGGCCAATGGTGCCAAGGGCTTCGTGATCTGCCCGCCCGACGTCTCCCTCGGTCCTGCGATCATGGCCAAGGCCAAGCTCAACGACCTGAAAGTGATCGCTGTCGACGACCGCTTCGTGGACGCCAACGGCAAGTTCATGGAAGACGTTCCGTACCTCGGTATGGCCGCGTTCGAAGTCGGCCAGAAGCAGGGCGCCGCCATGGCCACCGAAGCCAAGAAACGCGGCTGGGACTGGAAAGACACCTACGCGGTGATCAACACCTACAACGAACTCGACACCGGCAAGAAGCGCACCGACGGCTCGGTCAAGTCGCTGGAAGAAGCCGGCATGCCGAAGGATCACATCCTGTTCGCGGCACTCAAGACCCTCGACGTGCCAGGCAGCATGGACGCCACCAACTCGGCGCTGGTGAAACTGCCGGGCGCGGCGAAGAACCTGATCATCGGTGGCATGAACGACAACACCGTTCTGGGTGGCGTGCGCGCCACCGAGGCTGCCGGTTTTGCCGCGGCGAACGTGATCGGCATCGGCATCAACGGTACCGACGCCATCGGCGAGCTGAAAAAGCCCAACAGCGGCTTCTACGGTTCGATGCTCCCAAGCCCGCACATCGAGGGCTACAACACCGCGAGCATGATGTACGAGTGGGTCACCACCGGCAAAGAGCCGCCGAAATACACGGCGATGGACGACGTGACCCTGATCACCCGCGACAACTTCAAGCAGGAACTGGAAAAGATCGGCCTGTGGAACTGAAGGCCGGTTGATTTCATCGGCGGCCCCGGCAGCGGGGCCGCCTGATCTGTGTGACGAGGTGGTTATGGCGCAAACACAATTACAACAACCGGCCGCATTCCCGTCGGGAGGCAGCCTGCGTTTCAACGGGATCGGCAAGACTTTTCCCGGCGTGAAGGCGCTGGACAACATCAATTTCATCGCCCACCCCGGGCAGGTTCATGCCCTGATGGGCGAGAACGGCGCGGGCAAGTCGACCTTGCTGAAAATCCTCGGCGGTGCCTACATCCCGAGCAGCGGCGACCTGCGGATCGGCGACCGCACCCACGTGTTCAAATCCACCGCCGACAGCATTGGCAGCGGCGTGGCGGTGATTCACCAGGAACTGCATCTGGTGCCGGAAATGACCGTCGCCGAAAACCTGTTCCTCGGCCATCTGCCGGCCAGTTTCGGCCTGATCAATCGTCGTCAGTTGCGCCAGCAGGCGCTGGCCTGCCTCAAGGGCCTGGCCGACGAAATCGATCCGCAGGAAAAAGTAGGGCGCCTGTCCCTCGGCCAGCGGCAACTGGTGGAAATCGCCAAGGCCCTGTCCCGTGGCGCTCACGTGATCGCCTTCGACGAACCCACCAGCAGCCTGTCGGCGCGGGAGATCGATCGCTTGATGGCGATCATCGGGCGCCTGCGCGACGAAGGCAAAGTGGTGCTGTACGTCTCCCACCGCATGGAAGAAGTGTTCCGCATCTGCAATGCGGTGACGGTGTTCAAGGACGGTCGCTACGTGCGCACCTTCGAGGACATGAGCGAGCTGACCCACGATCAGTTGGTGACCTGCATGGTCGGCCGCGACATCCAGGACATCTATGACTATCGCTCGCGTCCGCGCGGTGCGGTGGCGCTGAAGGTCGACGGCCTGCTTGGCCCTGGCTTGCGCGAACCGATGAGTTTCGAGGCGCACAAGGGCGAGATTCTCGGGCTATTCGGTCTGGTCGGCGCCGGTCGCACCGAGCTGTTCCGCCTGCTCAGCGGGCTGGAGCGCAACACCGCCGGGCGCCTGGAATTGCGTGGCCATGAACTCAAGTTGAGTTCCCCTCGAGATGCCATCGCCGCTGGCATTCTGCTGTGCCCGGAGGACCGCAAGAAGGAGGGCATCATTCCGCTGGGCAGCGTCGCCGAGAACATCAACATCAGTGCGCGCCCGGCGCATTCCCGTTTCGGTTGCCTGATCCGCGGGCTCTGGGAAAAGAACAACGCCGACAAACAGATCAAGGCACTGCGGGTGAAGACTCCGCACGCCGGGCAGCCGATCAAGTTCCTGTCCGGCGGCAATCAGCAGAAGGCGATTCTCGGTCGCTGGCTGTCGATGCCGATGAAGATCCTGCTGCTCGACGAGCCCACCCGTGGCATCGACGTCGGCGCCAAGGCCGAAATCTACCAGATCATCCACAACCTGGCCGCCAGCGGCATCGCGGTGATCGTGGTGTCCAGCGACCTGATGGAAGTGATGGGTATTTCCGACCGCATCCTGGTGATGTGCGAAGGGGTGATGCGCGGCGAGCTGAGCCGCGAACAGGCCAATGAATCCAACCTGCTGCAACTGGCTTTGCCGCGCCAACGCGCTGACAGCGTCGCGAACTGAGAGGTAATGATGATGACAACCAAAAACGAAACATTGCCGACCGAGCGTAAACCGCTGGACCTGCGGCGCTTTGTCGATGACTGGGCCATGTTGGCGGCAGCGGTCGGGATCTTCGTGCTTTGCACCTTGCTGATCGACAACTTCCTCTCGCCGCTGAACATGCGCGGCCTGGGCCTGGCGATTTCCACCACGGGGATTGCCGCCTGCACCATGCTGTATTGCCTGGCGTCCGGGCATTTCGACCTGTCGGTGGGCTCGGTGATTGCCTGCGCCGGTGTGGTGGCGGCGGTGGTGATGCGCGATACCAACAGCGTGTTTCTCGGGATTTCCGCTGCCTTGTGCATGGGCCTGATCGTTGGTTTGATCAACGGCATCGTGATCGCCAAGTTGCGGGTCAACGCGCTGATCACCACGCTGGCGACCATGCAGATCGTCCGCGGCCTGGCCTACATCTTCGCCAACGGCAAGGCGGTGGGCGTGTCCCAGGAATCGTTCTTCGTCTACGGCAACGGCCAGCTGTTCGGCGTTCCGGTGCCGATCCTGATCACCATCGTCTGCTTCCTGTTCTTCGGCTGGCTGCTGAACTACACCACCTACGGGCGCAACACCATGGCCATCGGTGGCAACCAGGAAGCGGCGCTGTTGGCCGGGGTCAACGTGGACCGGACCAAGATCATGATCTTCGCCGTGCACGGGGTGATCGGTGCGCTGGCGGGGGTAATCCTGGCCTCGCGCATGACCTCGGGCCAGCCGATGATCGGCCAGGGGTTCGAGCTGACGGTGATTTCAGCCTGCGTGCTGGGCGGGGTTTCGCTGAGTGGCGGCATCGGCATGATCCGGCATGTGATTGCCGGGGTGCTGATCCTGGCGATCATTGAAAACGCGATGAATCTGAAGAACATCGACACCTTCTACCAGTACGTGATTCGGGGTTCGATTCTGTTGCTGGCGGTGGTGATTGACCGTTTGAAGCAGCGTTGAGGTTTGTGTCGATCTGACTGGCCTCTTCGCGGGCAAGCCTCGCTCCTACAGGATTTCGCGTGACCGTA